>DASWFA010000461.1:0-2966 GCA_036394475.1 Binatia bacterium | reverse complement strand
CGACGCGCGAGCGGATCGTGCTCACCGGCGAGGTGCCGAGCCCGTCGAGCCCGCCGCCGGGCTGCGTCTTTCACACCCGCTGCCCGAGCGCGATCGACGACTGCCGCGGCGCCGTGCCGGAGTTGAGGGAAGTCCGGCCGGACCACTGGGTGGCGTGCATCCGGGCCTAGGGCAGATCGCCGGTCGTCGCAATCATATTCACCTCGGTATCGGCGCCGCCGGTCTGCTGTTCATCGGCCCCGCTCATCGAGGCTTTTCCCAGCGTCAGGGGCAATTTTCCCAGCTTGAGCTTGCCGAAGACGCTGCGCAGGATGCCCTCGCCCGGCGCCGCCGGCGCGCCGGTGTCTTTATCGATCTTCAATTCTTCGACCGCCAGGCCGATCTGGCCGCTCAAGCCGACCAGGACTTCGCCCCGGGTCACGTAGCCCGCGCCGGCGCCCTCCAGGGCGTAAAGGTTTTTAACCGGCTCGGCCCCGGGCGTCTGGCAGGTATCGGGATCGGGATCGTTCTCGGCGTCGTCGAGGCAGCGCACGAACGGCGTCAACTGGAAGAACTCGATAAACCGGGCGCCGTTTTTCATGACTTCCGCGTTCCACGAAGTCGGCCGGTCCAGGCCGGGCACGACGGAGATGGTGACCGGATTTCCCTTGATCTGCATGGAGCCGTTGCTGCCGGTTGCCTTGATGGAGATCGCGGTGGTTTTTTTGGTCACCTTGACCGTCGCGAAAAACGACATGTCGATGGGAGCGCCTCCGGACCCGCCGGTGAAAAAACCGATCACGTTGTCGGCGCCGTCGAGGGCCCATGCGCCTTCGATGAAAGTGAAGCCATGCCGGACGATGGGAGGAAGGTTCGCCGGCTTTACCTTCGGCGTGGGTTTGACGATGAAGTGGCCCGCCAGAGTGCCGTCGCCGAGGAAGGTGATGTACCCCAGCCCCGTCGTGGTGGCGCCGATATTCACGCCCCACGTGTCGATGACCGGGTGGAGCTGGGCCCGGACATCGGCCGCGAGCGCCCACAGCGCGGCGGCCGCGATCCCCGCGCCCAGAAGCCCGCCGCTTGTTTTTGTTTTCATTCCGTCTTCGCCCCGGGCCGGAGCCCTCCGGGTAGGCGGTACGCAAACCGCGTGCCGGGTTTGGATGCGTCACGGCAGGAGAAATCGCCGCATTCTTCCCGTCCGGCGGCAATTTTTTCCCGGGGAATGAGACGGCAGGGGAACGAATCGGCAGGCCGCGCGTCGTATCACCGCGCCTTCTTTACCCAGCGCGGGATGCGCGGAAGCGGGCCGCGGCCGTCCGACTCTGGAATTGCGGCTCTCGGTACTGTCCCATCGGTCGCGGCCCGAAAACTCGCGTCCCGAAGCGACAACTCAGCGCCCCAGCTCTTTGATCGCCGCGCGGAGCGGCGTGAAGTCGTAGACCTGCTCGGGAGCGACCTCGCGCTCGATCTTCAAGGTCTTTCTCTGCTGCGCGATCATTTTTTCCTGGAGCGCGCGGGGGATCGTGCCGTCGGCCGACATCGTCCGGCGCGTCGCCTGGTAGACCTCGGCCGCCTCGCGCGCGGAGATCTTCATCGACCGCGCCAGCCGCCCGACCGCTTCGGCTTCGCTCGACTTGAACCAGTAGAGACTTTTCAGCGTGCCGCGGAGAAAGCGGCCGAGGAAGTCCGGCCGCTCGGCGATGGTCTTTTCGGCCACGACCGCGCCGGCGGCGACGAACTCGAGCTCGGCGCCGTAGAAGAGCAGCTCCGTGAGGCCGTTCTTTTTCGCGATCAAAGCGTCCATCTGGTTCAGCACCGCCGCGTCCACCGCGCCGGTCATCAGCGCCGCCAGGCGCGTCGGCGTGGGCTCCAGCGCGCGTAAAATCACGTCGCGCTGCGGATCGAGGCCGTTTTTGGCCAATAGCTCGCGCGTCATCTGATCGAGCGCGGCGCCGAAGCTCGACACCGCGATCTGTTTGCCCCTGAGCTCGCGCAGCGATTTGATGTTCCTATTGGCGTAGAGCCAGTTGAGCGGCCGGGTGTCGAAGACCATGACGATCTTGAGCGGCAGGCCGCGGAGAATCGCCCCGGCGCCCTGGCCGAGGATCTGGCTCGCGTCGAAGCTGCCGGCGGCTAATCCTTGGATGCCGGGCAGCATGCCCGCCTGCACCGGCAATACCTCTAGCCCTTCCTCGGCGTAAAAGCCCTTGTCGATCGCGTAGCGGTAGAGCAGCGTGTTGGGGCTGAGGCCGACCGATATGTGGAGGTGCGCCCGGTCCAATGCCGCCGCGCCGCCGCAAAGCGCCGGAGCGAATTGCAAGACCGCCGCGAGTATCCCAACCAGTGCCGGACGGCGCATCTATTTCTCAGAAGCCGTATTTTTCCACCGCCGCCAGCGCCGTCGCGAGCGCCGGCCGCAATTCCGGGCGCGCGCTCACCTCCCGATAGGCCGTGGCGGCGGCCTCGCCGCGGAGGACCTCGCCGGCCGCGAGCGCGCGCTCGAGCTTGCCGCCCGCCGCCATCTCGGCGGCGATGCGCGCGATCGCCTCGGGCGCCGCGCCGCCGTCGACCGGCAGCGCCCAGCTGTCGAGCCGGTCGGGCGAAGTAATAATGGACAGGCGGCGCTCGTCCTCGTTGTGCGTGTTGGTTTTTCTGAGCCGCGCCTCGAGGTCCTTCAAATATGCGAAATTCCCGACGTCGCGCATGAACCAGAAGCTTCTTATGATCGCGCGAAAATAGGCCGTCAGCTCGGCGCCGCGCTCTTCGATCGTCCGCCGCGTCGCGACGGTGATTTTCCCCGGCCGGCGGGGAAAGATTTTATTGGGATCGAGGATCATCGGAAAGCCCTCGCGCTCCAACTCTTCGGCGTAGGGCGTCTGGGAGGTGATCGCGTCGATTTTACCGGCGCGGAGGATGTCCGCGTGGGCCGGGCTGTTGCGGTAGCCGAAGACCGGATCGTAGACCCACTCGACCTGGGTCTCGGGGTC
>DASWFA010000460.1:0-1640 GCA_036394475.1 Binatia bacterium | reverse complement strand
CTCACCCCTTCCCTCTCCCTGAGGGAGAGGGTGCGGAGCTCGGGCAGCCGAAGCCGCAACTTGCGTGCCTTTATCTTTTACGTCCGTCTTCGTTCCCTCTCCCTTTGGGAGAGGGCCAGGGTGAGGGGCCTTCGCCGCCGCTTCGCCCGGCGCGAGAATCAGGGCGATCTTCCGGCCGACGGGGACTTCGTCGCCGGGGCCGGCGGTGACGTCGCTCAAAATGCCCGTGGCCGGCGCCTCGATCTCGACCGTCGCCTTGTCGGTCTCGACCTCCATGAGCGGCTCGCCCTTCTTGACCGGGTCGCCCTCGGCTTTGAGCCAGTTGAGCAGCGTACCTTTCTCCTGCGCCATGCCGAGCGCGGGCATGATGACTTCGGTGGCCATAAATCAGGCGGCAGGCGGTAGGCTGTAGGCGGCAGTCCGGGCCGCGCGCCTCACGCCTTCTTGATCCTCTCCAGCGCTCCCGGATTGTTGAGATTCGACTGCGTCTCGCGCGTTTCCGGCAGCGGGCCGCCGGCGGTGTAGTAGCGGGTGCCGGCGACGAGCAGTTTTTCCGATGGAAACCGCGTGATGACCTCGCAGCCGTCTTTGGTCACGACGACTTCCTCTTCGAGGCGCGCCGCCGACCAGCCGTCCGCCGCCGGCCAATAGGTCTCGAGCGCGAAGACCATGCCTTCCTCGATGACTTCGGGGTGGTCGATGGAGACCAGCCGGCTGAAGATCGGTTTTTCCCAGATCGAGAGCCCCACGCCGTGGCCGTATTGCAGGGCGAAGGCGGCCTCCTCGTTGGCGAAGCCGAACTCCTCCGCTTTGGGCCAGAGCTTGACCACGTCCGCCGTCGTGACGCCGGGCTTCACGATCGAGATCGCGGCGTCCATATAGTCGCGGCAGCGCTGGTAGGCGTCGGCCATCGCCGGCGAGGCGCTGCCGACGGCGAAGGTGCGGTAATAGCAGGTGCGGTAGCCGTTGTAGCTGTGGAGGATGTCGAAAAAGGCCGGATCTCCGGGACGCAGCACGCGGTCGGTGTAGACGTGCGGGTGCGGGCTGCAGCGCTCGCCCGAGATCGCGTTCACGCCTTCGACGTGCTCCGAGCCCAGGTCGTAGAGAACTTTACTGACCACGCCGACGCACTCGTTCTCGCGCACGCCGGGGCGCATGAAGCGGTAGAGTTCTTCATAGGCGGAATCGACCATCATGCAGGCGGTGTTGAGCAACGTGATCTCGTCCCGGGTTTTTATTTTTCTGACCTGGTGCATCAGCTGCTGGCCGTCGACGACCTTGATGCCCTCGGCCTGGAGCGCGAAGAGCACCGGCAGCTCGATCACGTCGACGCCGACCGGCTCGTTCTGCAATTTGCGCTTTTCCAGCTCGACTTTGATCTTCTTCGCCAGCCCTTCCGCCAGGCCGGCGTCGGGGGACGTCGCGCCGCGGAGCGTCGAGATGCCGGCGCGCGAGCGCTCGCCGAGCCACGGGCAATGCAGTTGATGATGCCGCGCCGCGGAGCCGAAATCCCACAGGATCGGTTCGTCGTTTTGCGGCAGCAGCGTGAACCGGCTGATCTTGTCCTGCGCCCAGGTGCCAATGTGTGTGGAGGTCAGGTAGCGCACGTTGTTCATGTCGAAGCAAAGCAGTGCGCCCAT
>DASWFA010000459.1:0-7952 GCA_036394475.1 Binatia bacterium | reverse complement strand
GGTCAAGGTGAGCGGCCGCGCCATCTGGGAGGTCGCCGCGCTGTCGGTAAAAGACGCGCAGGCCCACTTCCGCTCGCTCGCTCTTGACCCGCGCGAAGGCGCGAGCGCCGAGCGCGACCGCGCGGTCACGGAAAAAGTGCTGCGCGAGATCCAGCAGCGGCTCGACTTTCTCGCCGAGGTCGGCCTCCCCTATCTCACGCTCGACCGCCGCGCCGACACGCTCTCCGGCGGCGAGGCGCAGCGCATCCGGCTGGCGGCGCAGCTGGGCTCGAACCTCCGCGGCGTCTGCTACATTCTCGACGAGCCGACGATCGGGCTCCACCCGCGCGACAACGGCATGCTCTTGGGGACGCTCAAAAAACTGGAAAAGGCGGGCAACAGCGTGCTGGTCGTCGAGCACGACGAGGCGACGATCGAGGCGGCGGACATCATCATCGATCTCGGCCCCGGCGCGGGCGTCCGCGGCGGCAACGTGGTCGCGATCGGCACGCCGGAGGAGATCCGGCAAAACCCCGCTTCGCTGACCGGCGCGTTCTTGAAAGCGCCGAAGAAGCGCATCTGGCCGCCGCGCCTGTTCGCCGGGCTCGCCTGGCTCACGGTCCGCGGCGCGAAGGCGAACAATTTAAAAAACATCGACGTGCGGCTACCGCTCGGCGCCTGGAGCTGCGTCACCGGCATCTCCGGCTCGGGCAAGAGCACGCTGGTGAAGGAAGTGCTCTACAAGGGGCTGAAGCAGAAGCTCGGCCAGTTCGCCGGCCGTCCCGGCGCGCACAAGGACATCGCCGGCTGGCAGGGCGTGGAGCGCATCGTCGAGGTAGACCAGAGCCCGATCGGCAAGACCCCGCGCTCGATTCCGGCGTCGTACGTCGGCTTTCTCGACGAGATCCGGCGCATCTTCGCGCTCACGTCCGAAGCGCGGCTGCGCGGCTTTCTGCCGAACCGCTTCTCGTTCAACGTCTCGGGCGGCCGCTGCGAGGCGTGCTCGGGCCAGGGAAAGATCCGCAAGGAGATGAGCTTTCTCCCCGACGTGTTTTTGGATTGCGACGCCTGCGGCGGCCGGCGCTTCAACGAGGAGACGCTCGCCATCCTCTACAACGGCAAAAACATCGGCGACGTGCTCGCGATGACGGTGGAAGAGGCGGTGGAGTTTTTCCGCGCGCTGCCCAAAGTCCTGGGGCCGCTCAAAATCCTGAACGACATCGGCATGGGCTACATCACGCTCGGCCAGGCGAGCAACACGCTCTCCGGCGGCGAGGCGCAGAGGATCAAGCAGGCCTTCGAGCTGGGCAAGGAATCGCGCGGCCGGACGCTCTACGTCCTGGACGAGCCGACCACGGGCCTGCATTTCGCCGACGTGGAGAAGCTGATCCAGATCCTGCACCGGCTGGTCGACATGGGCAACACGGTGGTCACGATCGAGCACAACCTGGAAATCATCAAGGAGGCGGATTATCTCGTCGACCTCGGCCCCGAGGGCGGCGAGAAGGGCGGCAGCCTGATCGCCTGCGGTGCCCCGCTCGACGTCATCAAGGACGGCAAGCGGTCGTACACCGCGCGCTATTTGCGCGATTATCTCAACGGCAACTCGGCCAGGGAAGCGCCCGGCGCGGCCCTTTCAACGGCGCTTTGACGCGCTTCGGTTCCGCGCGGCCGCGACGGCGTCCGCCGCCCAATCCGCCAGCCGGTCGCGGTCTTCGATGACGTCGGCCGGCACTTCGTAATAATTTTTGAGCGTCTGCCGGGTGTTGGGGCGGAAGGGCTTCATGCCGAGCTTCCGGTAGCGAACGGCCGATTCCTCGTTGGTCTTGAAATAGAGCCGACTCTTGAAAACGATCGCGAAGAAAACCTCGTCCTGGTAGAGCCCGTGGCCGCCGAACATCGGGCGGCAGTCCACGTCGTCGAGCGCCGCGAGCTGCTCGACGACGAAATCCGCGAAGGCGTCCTTCATCGCCGGCCGGTCACCCCGGCATCATCTTCGGCAGCGCCTTTTTCCACGCGTCGAGCGCCGCGACGCGCCCGTACCAGGCGCGAACGTTGCCGTATTTGTCGAGCGGCAGCCGCCCCGGCTGCGAGTAGATCAGGGGCGCGGCGACGGAAAAATCGGCCAGCGTGAGCTGGCTCCCGACGAGAAATTCGCGGCCGCTCAGATGGCCGTCGAGCACCGCGGCCGAGGCGTGAAAAAGCTCCCCGCCTTCCTTGAGCTTCGCCGGGTCCGGCGCGCCGAGATTCAAAAACCTCTTGATCATGTTCTCCCACACCAGCATGCCCGCCGCCTTGTTCCACTGGGAGGCCTGCCAGAACTGCCAGCGGGCGATGTCGGCGCGGATTTTATCGTCCTGGGGCCAGAGCGGGTTGCCGGGTTTTTTCGCCGCGAGGTACTGCATGATCGCGTTCGACTCCCAGAGATGGAAGTCGCCGTCCACCAGCGCGGGCACCCTGCCGTTGGGGTTGATCTTGAGAAAGGCCGGCTCTTTCTGCGCGCCCTTCATCAGATCGACCAGCTCCAGCTCGAGCGGGATATCGAGATGGTTCGCCGTGGCGAGAACGTCCGTGCAGTTGGGAGAATTGGGATGATAGTGGAGCTTCATAAAAAAACCTCCTGACTCCTTGTACCGTCTAAATCGCCGCAGCTGAGCTGGGGCGAGGCTACGCTCATGCGCCGGGCCGCTCCAGCCGCCGATCAGGCTCACGCTAGCCTCTGTCGTGAGCCCACGGATACAGACGCGGGACCGGAATAGTCTTGGCCTCAGAGCCCTAACCCTTGATTCACCTTTTTCGCGCATAAACGGCCGCGATGAGCGGGCTGACGATGGCATAGTGAACCAATATAAATGCAGTTTCAATTTGCACGTAACCGCTCACTGAGGACATTTGATGTTTTGCGGCCACGGCGATAACCAGAAAACTCCAAGCCAGCGGGCAGGCCAACGCGGCAAATTTTATCGCCCCTTTTAGAATCGATTCCCCCGAAAACAGACGCTCGTAGAGGACGGACCAAATAAAGCCTTGAATAAGCATAGATGCAATTCCGAAGGGAATAAGAATATCTTCTCGGTAAACATTGAGGGACTTGTAATAGCCGGCAAAGATAGTGAGATGCCAAAGGAACCCAAGAGGAAAGGTTGGGAGGACGTATGCCAAGATGGCCATAATGCGTTTCTTCATAGGCGCTAAGTCTCCTTGTAAAGCCATCTTTTAATTTTCCCGCTCGAACGAGTTCTCCAGATAACGCCTGAAATGTCTCAAGCTCTTTTCCATGACTCCCATGTCCCTCTTCGCCTTGGCGAGAATCAGCGCGCCTTCTATAATCGCGATGAAGTGCTCGGCCAGGCTTTCCGTATCGAGGCGTGATTTGGGAAGGTATGCGGCCTTGGCCTCGTCTAAGTCGCGTTTCAAGAGCGCGGCCCATTCGGTGAAGCGCCGGGCGCATAGAGCGCGAATGCCGGGATGGGAATCCGAAAGCTCCTGAGCGAAATTGCCGAGGAGACAGCCGTTCTGCGCCAGCGGGCTCCTGGACATCTCGATCGCCAAGTCGACCGTTCCCAGGATCCGCTCCAGCGGATTTGTCTTTTTTCGCGCAGGAGTCCCCAGCATGGCCTGGTGACGGACGTTGCAGAAGCGATCCAATGCGGCCTTGCCCAACTCTTCTTTGCTTTTAAAATAATGGAAGAAGCTGCCTTTTGTAACGCGGGCGGCGGCGCAGATCTCGTCCACCGTGGTGGCAACGAAGCCCTTGGCCAGCATCAGCCGCTCGGCGGCGTCGAGCAACCGCTCTCTGGTTTTGGCCGGATTCTTCGCGGCGTTTTTTCCATACCAACCAGTTGGTGCGGAATTAGCAAACCGGGGAAAGTTTTGTCAAGATGCCGAACTACTCTTCGAAACGGATGGGGTCGCCCGCCCGGATGACGCCGCCGGTCAAGATCTCGGCGTTGAGGCCGCCCCGATGGACGAGGCCGCACAGGACCCCCTGCTCGGTGAGCTTCTGAAGATGCGCGCAGGGCTCGCACAGCTCGATGCCGCGGAGCCGCGCCGCACCGATGGTGAACTCGCGACCGACCAGGTGGTTCAGCGCCACGCCGCGCGTGACGAGGTTGCGCCGGCCCTGGCCCGGCGCGATGGCGATGCCGTAGTCGCGCTCTAAAGCCTCGAGCGCCTCGATCTCAATCAGCGTCGCTTCCCGGCTCGGGCTATGCGGCTTGGAATAGGTCCCGGCGCCGTTGCAATAGCGGTCGCCTTCGAGCCCTTTGCCGGCGACGGCGCGGACTGCCGCGACTTCTTTCGGCGGCGCGCCGGCGCTGGCAACGATGTGGATCGAGACGATGGTTCCTTGAGGATTCATTTTTCTCTTTTTACCAAAGCCGCGACTTCCGGCGTCGGCAGAGCGTCTTTCAGCGCCGTGATCGTCCCCTTGTCGCGGATCTCCTGGGCCAGTTTTTTCGCCGCGCCGATGGCGGCTTTGAGAAACGCCGAGCCGTAGCTCACGCGCGCGACGCCCAGGTCCTGCAATTCGGCGACGCCCGGCGTCTCGGGCCCGGCGAGCACGCTCACCGGCGCCTTGACCTCCTTGACAAGCCGCGCGATCACATCGCGCGCCGCCGCCTGCATGAAGAAGATGCAGTCGCCGCCCGCCTCGGCGTAGGCGTTGCCGCGGCGGATCGCCTCGTCGAGCGCTTTTGTGAAGTCGTCGGTCATGACCATCAGGGCGTCGACCCGGGCGTTCAAGAAAAACTCGCTGCCGAGCGCCCGCTTCGCTTCCATGACCGCGGCGATCTTTTTGAGCTGCTCGTCGAGGTCGACCAGGCCGCGCGCGCCGCCCTGCTTGCGCCCGGCGCCGTCCTCCAGGTTCATACCCGCCGCGCCGGCGGCGACGAGAGCGCGCATGGTCGCGCCGATTTCATCGGCATTTCCGTAGCCGCGCTCGGCGTCGGCGTTAACGGGAACGGAGACCGCCGCGGCGATTCTTCCGGTGATATCGGCGAAGGTCTCGCGACTCATCGCTTCGCCGTCGGGATAGCCGAGCGCCGCCGCGATGCCGCCGCTGGTGCACTGGATCGCCGGGAAGCCCATCTGCTCGAACAGGCGCGCGCTCAACACGTCGTAAGCGCCGGGCATGACGAGAATTTCCGGCGCGCGGACGAGCTCTCGGAGCCGCCGGCTTTTCGCGTTGGCCGCGGACACTATGGCAGCGGGAATCGTCATCCAGACCTCCTCGGCTCGGGATGAGTCATCCTAAGTCGCAAAGAGGTCGAGAGCAAGAGACGGAGTGTGGTCGAAATGCCTTGGAAGCGGCCGATGCGGTGTGGTAGGGAGAGGTAATGTCCGGGGAAGAAAAAAGCGATGCCCAGCGGCTGAGCGCCGACCGGTTCCGCTGGGCGATCGCCGCCGGCGCTCTGGCGGCGGTCGGGCTCGTGGCGGTTTTAACCTGGAATCTGATCGCCACCCGGACCCGGCTCCAGAACGCGCAGCGGCAGTTGACCGCCCTGCAATCGCAGTTTTCCCAGCGCGAGGAAGTGCTCGCGCTTCTGTCCGACCCGAATGTCCGCATCGTCAATCTCGCCCCGCTGCCGGCCGGCTCCGGCGCGCGCGGGCAGCTGCTCTGGAACCCGTCCACGCGCACCGGCATGCTGCTGGTCTCCGGACTGCCGCAGACGCCCCCCGGCAAGGCCTACGAGCTTTGGGGCATCGCCGGCGCCGAGCCGGTGCCGGCGGGGATTTTCGTCGTCGACACCGGCGGGCTGGCGCTGGTCCGCCTGCCCCGGCTCGCCGACGCGAAAAATTTCGACAAGTTCGCCGTGACGCTCGAGCCCGCGGGCGGCGTGCCGCAGCCGACGGGCACGATGGTTCTCGCGGGTAAACTCTAGGCCGGATGAAGATCTACAAAGCCCTCACGATCGCCGGCTCCGACTCGGGCGCGGGCGCGGGAATCCAGGCGGACCTCAAAACTTTCGCGGCGCACGGCGTCTACGGGACCTCGGTGGTCACGGCGATCACGGCGCAAAATACCAGGGGCGTGACGGCGATCTTCGAGCTCCCGCCCGAGATCGTCGCGGCCGAGCTCGACGCCGTGCTGGAAGACATCGGCGCCGGCGCGGTCAAGACCGGCATGCTGGCCAACGCGGCGATCATAGAAGTCGTGGCGGAAAAAATTCGCCGCTATCGGCTCAAAAATCTGGTGGTCGACCCCGTCATGGTCGCCAAGTCGGGCGACCTGCTTTTGCAAACGGAGGCGATCGAAGCGCTGAAATCGCGCTTGATCCCGCTCGCCGCCGTGGTGACGCCGAATCTCCCCGAAGCGGAGGAGCTTACAGGCATTCACGGGACACGGCTGAAGAATATGGAAGAGGCGGCGCGGCGGATCGTCGGCATGGGGGCCCGCAGCGTCGTGATCAAGGGCGGCCACCGCAGGGGACCGGCGGCCGATTTATTTTACGACGGAAAAAAATTCAGAAGTTTCACCGCTGCGCGCATCCGGACGCGGAACACGCACGGCACCGGCTGCACGTTCTCGGCCGCGATCGCGGCGAACCTGGCTCGGGGCGAGAAGCTGGAAGAGGCCGTCGCGCGCGCGAAAGGTTATATGACGCGGGCGATCCAAAAGAGCTTCTCCATCGGCGCCGGGCATAGCCCGGTCCATCATTTTTATGAATTTTGGGGCAAGCGTAGAGATTAGCTCCCCAGCACCTGCGGAAAAAACATGCGCTCCAGATCCGGCTTCTTGTCCAATATCCCCTGCTGGACCTGGTAGGTGAGGAGCGTTTCCAGGGATTTTCGCGCCGGGCCGCGGTTCAAGCTATAAACGAACTCGCCGCCCATCCCCTGCCGCTCCCACGCCGCCTCTTCTTTTTGTTTTTCATTGCGGTAGCGGTCCGCCGCGGCCTCGGCCCGGCGAAAGGCGTCGAGCATGCCCTCGACGATCTCGGGGTGCGCCGCCGCGACCTCTTCCTTGAGCACGAACAGGTGGTTGATCGGAAAGACGCCGGTGCGGCGGAAAAACTCCTCCTCGACGCGCTTGTGGTCGGGAAAGACGCGGGTGAGCTTGGGGTTGGATGCGAGCGCGTCGTACGGCTCGAGCGCCGCGGCGACTTCGCCGCGCTCGAGCATCTCGATGGCGTGCTCGCGCGTGCGCGGCTCCGGGATGAGCCGTAGGCGGATCTCCGCCGGCGGCGGCCGGAGCGACTCCTCCGCGATGTCGGGCTCGGCCACCATCCACTCGACGCTCTCGGGCCGGACGCCGTACTCGTTTTGCAAAATGCCCTTAAGCCAGACCGGCGTGGTCGCGTTGTAGCGGTGGATGGTGATCTTCTTGCCGGCGAGCTCCGAGGGGTCTTGGAGCGGCGCGTGCGCCGGATAGAACATGCAGCGGTGGCGGAACTTGCGCGAGAGAAAGACCGGCAGCGCGCGGAGCTTCATGCCGCGGAGCCGCGCCAGGATGAACGAAGAGATCGACAGCTCGCCGCCGTCGAACTCCCCGGCGATGATCTTCCGGTGGCGCGCGCCGACGTTGTCGAAGCCCTCGCCGAATTGGGACTCGAGCTTGAGCTCGACGCCCTTGAGCCCGACCGAGCCGTCGAACAGGGCCTTGGTGTTGGCCGCGGGGTTGAAGCCCAGATGCAGCGTGAATGCCATAAATGCGTTCCTTTACCGGAGACTTTTTTTGGCCCCCTGCTCCATTTCGGCGATGATCTCCCGCGCCACCAGCAGGGGGTCCTTGGCCTCCATGATCGGCCGGCCGACGACGATATAGTCCACGCCCGCGCCGACCGCCTCCGCGGGAGTCATCACGCGCTTCTGATCGTCGCGCCGGGTTTTTTGCGGCCGGATGCCGGGCGTTACGATGAGGAAGCCGCGCCCGCAGGCGGCGCGGATCTCGGCCACCTCGTGCGGCGCGGCGACGACCCCGTCCATGCCCGCCTTCTGGCTGAGCAGCGCGAGGCGCACGACCTGGTCCGCCA
>DASWFA010000458.1:0-4555 GCA_036394475.1 Binatia bacterium | reverse complement strand
ATGCGACTCAAGTTGCTGCTTGTAATCGGCTTTTTGGCGTTGATGACCAGCGGATGCGATTTGGGTCCCGTGGGGACGCCGCCCCCTCTCACGAGACCACAGGCCCGCGCGCTGGCAAACTGCCAACATACCATCAAGGTGTCTTCGTCGGCCTATCTGAGTACGAAGTTTGCAAAAATGGGCGACTGCGCGGATAAAATTCTGGCCCTGCAGCTCGCCTTCGAGAATGGGCTCATGACCTCGGCCCAGTTCGAGACAGCGCTCGACCTGGTCAGGAAAGCCTGCTTGAAGAACTTCGAGGCCATAGGCAGGGCCTCGACCACGATGACCGACCTCATTTTCACCAATTGCAGCCCGGTGGAAGATATCATTTTTAATCCCAGCTACGACCCGCTTCAGTTTATCGCGCTTTCGTCGACGCCGACCTTTCCCAGCGGTCCTAAGCTGCTGGGAGACATCGAGTCGGTCGGCGATATCGTGCGCTACGCGTGCCTCGGCGGTGAGATTTGGATGGATACGGCCTTGTTTTATAATATGCCGCGATTCAGCAGGCTGCTGGAAACGGCTGATTTGAACATGGAAGCGATCCCTCTCGACGAACGGTGTTTTAACGGCTTCACTCCGTAGGCATCACCTCCCGCGCGAAGCGCTCGATCTGCTCGAGGCGCTCGGGCCAGTGGGGCACCATGAACTGCAGCGCCAGGTGCTCCACGCCGATCTTCTCATAGCCCCTTAAAGCCTCCGTGATCTGTCCCGCCGAGCCGCGCAGCCGGTCCTCTTCCCAGGGCATGGACTTCTGGCTCAGCTCGATCGGCAGGCAGCAATTCAAACGGACGCTCCCCGGGTCTCTCCCGGCCTTCTCCGCCGCGCGCCGCACGTTGTCGAAGCGCCGCGCCAGCTCCTTCGGGGTCATCCGGACAAAGTAGGGAAACCACGAGTCGCCGTATTCGCCGGCGCGCCGCTGCGCCCGGGCGCTCTCGCCGCCCACCCAGATCGGCACGCGCGGCTTTTGCAGCGGCTTGGGATTGAAGGCGATGTTCTCGACGCGATAATATTTTCCGGCAAAATTCGCCCGCTCCGCCTTCCACAACACGTCCAGCAGATCGAGCTGCTCGTCCGACAGCGCGCCGCGCTCGGGGAAATTCGCTCCCAGCGCGTCGAACTCCTCCGCCATCCAGCCGACGCCGACGCCGAGGACGAGCCGCCCGTTCGACAGGTGGTCGATCGTCGCCGCGATCTTCGCCCAGTAGAGCGGGTGGCGGTAGGGGAGGACGAGCACGCTGATGCCGAGCCGGACTTTCTCGGTGCAGCCGGCGAGAAAGGCGAGGCAGGTGAGCGGCTCGAAAAAAGGGCGGTCCGGCGGGACGATGAAGCTTTTTTCCTCGCTGTAGGGGTAGGGGGTCTTGATCTCCCAGGGGATGACGATTCGGTCGGCGCACCAGACGGAATCGTAACCCAAAGATTCCGCCTGCCGCGCCGCGTCCATCAATGTCTTAGGCCCGGCGGCCCGTCCCGATATGGGTAGGAACACGCCGAACTTCATGGCTGATCGAAGCGCCGGAGGGCGTGAAGGTGAAAACTTTTCAATTCAAGGGCGTTTATAACCGAAGCAGCGGACTTTTGCCAGACCGAACCCCGGGCCGGAACCATTCGAGAGTTACATCGAAAGTCTTGAGGTAAGTACCTGAGCATCATTAGTGGTAAAACCCGAATAGGAATCGATACCTCAAATGTCTTAGACTTATATGGATGCCGTTCGGTAAGACATGGACGCTGGTGCTCCGCTGCTACAAGTGCAGCGGAAAATTCACCTTTCGCCAGCTGACCATGGATGCGGTCAGCGCCCTGCCGATAACCACGCCATGTCCTCACTGCGGCGCCCGTCCCGTTCTCGGTCCCGGTGAAAGCAAATTGCACGGCATTTTCGACCTGAGAGAATTGGAAAACTGCTACCGAAAGCCCACCGCTGAAGAGACCTGGCACTTCAGTCGGGACTGCACGAAGTGGCCCGGCGAAGATTACGTCGAGCTGGATATTTCCCCGAAGGGGGAGATATGCAACGAGTGTAAAGTAAAAAAAAGCTCCGGAGATGATCACGATTCTTAGGACTCAAGCGCATCGTCGGATTTCACGGCCTTCAAAATCCCGATCGTCAGCCCCTGCGCCTTTCTCCGCTTGCCTGCGCGCCGGTTTTTAATCGCCCGCGCTGCTTGGCGACGTGTTCGTGAGCGGCCCCAAAGAGCGCGTCTGTTTCGCGGCTTCTTGACCCCGGAGCCCCGGATGTATAGTTTACGTCTCGGAATTTGCGCCACAAAGGAGGCCCCTTGGCTATTTGCCGCGTCCTCTCGATTTCGTTTTTCATCCTCTGCGCGCTCTCCCGCGCCGAAGCGCAGGAACTCAGAAAAGTTTACGTGGCGATTCCCGCCGTCACCCCGTCGGTCTCGACCTTCGCCATCGCCAAGGACAAAGGCTATTACCGGGAGGAAGGCCTCGAGGTCGAGCTGGTCGTGATGCCCTCGGCGGTGGGCACGCAGGCGCTCATCGGCGGCAACGTGAAATTTTCCACCCTCGGCGGCGCCAGCCTGCCGCCGGTGCTGCGCGGCGCGCCGCTTCGGTTTCTCTTCGCCACGTTCAGCCGGCCGATGTTCTGGCTCTACGCCAAGCCGGAGATCCGCTCGGTGGCGGATCTCAAGGGGAGGAAAGTCGGCGTCTCGAGCATCGGCAGCGGCCCGGACTCGATCCTCCGCGACGTGCTCAAAAAACACGGCCTCGAAGGCGGGCGCGAGGTCGTGATCCTGCCGGTGGGCTCCGGCACGGCGCGCTTCTACGCGCTCCAGGCCGGCTCGGTGGACTCCGCGATGCTCTCGATCCCGGCGATTTTCCTGGCCCAGGAAGCGGGCTTCCGCGAGCTGGTCGCCTTCCCCGATCAGGACATCGTCGAGCTGCAGGGCAGCATCCTGGCGCCGGCGCAGCTCCTCGAGTCCGATCCGGCGCTGGTGGAAAAGTTCCTGCGCGGCTCGGTGAAGGGATTTATCACCTTCCGCGACAGCCGCTCGACGTCGATTCAGGTCCTGACCAAATTTTTGCGCCTGAAGGAAGACATGGTGGCGAAGATCTACGATAAATTTAAGACGGGAGTCACTCCGGACGGGACCATCGGCGAGGCTTTGCAGAGAAAATCGATCGAGCACGTCATCGGACGGGTGGGGGTCAAGGACGCGCCGCCGCTGGAGAAGATTTTCGATTTTTCGCTGGCGCGGAAGATAACCGAGGAGCTCAAGGCCAAAGGGTGGCGGCCTGCCTAGAGCGAAGCATCATCCGGCCGGCGGCCAGCCCGCTTCGGCCAATTTCGCTCCGAGCTCGGCGCGCTCCTGGTCGTTCATCTGTTTTGCCGGCCAGCGCGGGTACATCGTCATCGGCACCCCGCGCATCCGGTAGAGCTCTTTGTAGGCGGTCCGCCCCACTTTCTTCGTCAGGTCCGCCACCACCGCGTAAATCTTCTTGACCTTCTCCTGGAACGAGGCGGCTTTGTCTTTTTCCTTAGCGGCGGCGGCGCGCCAGGTCGCGACGCAGATCTCCGGGAAGACGCTCGCCAGCGGCGCGATCGTGCCGCGCACTCCGATGTCAAAGCCGGCGACGCTCTCGGTCGGCGTGCCGGGAAAAACCCCGAACTCGTGGCCCTTCAGCGCCTCGATGTAGCTCGTCGACTCCTGCAGCGTGCCCCACGCGAGCTTGATGCCGCGGATCGTCGGCACCGCCTCGACCAGCCGGCGGGCGTAGTCGGGCGTGATGTCGATGCCGGCGTAGCGCTTGTTGTTGTAGATGTAGATCGGCAGCGGGACTTTCTGCCCGACCGCCTTGTAGTGCTCGGTGATCTCGTACTCGGTGTGGTCGGTGTAATAGTAGGGCGGGACGATCAAGAGCCCGTCGACGCCGATCTTGCCGCTGTGCTCGGAGAGCTCCAGGACCGTCTGGATATCCGGCGCGCCGACGTGAACGATCAGCGGCACGCGGCCCTTCACCTGATCTTTGGCGATCTCCGCCACTCGCCGTCTCTGGTCCGTGCGCATGACCGGCCCCTGGCCGTAGGAGCCCGCCGCCATGACGCCGTCGACTCCGGCGGCAAGCTCGAAATCGATCACCGCCCGGAAGGCCTTCTCGTCCACTTCGCCGCGCTCGTCGAAAGGCGTCGGAAGCGGGATGACTGTGCCGTGGATGTTCGCCATGGGTTCTCCTCAAAGTCCTAGGTGGCTTTTGCCCTGGCCTTCCTCGCGGTAGAGGCCGAACGCCCGCAGGATCGGCGTATCGTTCATGGAAAAAAGCACCGCCTCTTCCTTGGCCGAGCGGCCGGCGTGCTCGTGCCAGCTCCACAGCGGGACGACGAAGGTGTCGCCTTTTTCCCAGTGAAAGGGCTTGCCGTCGATCACCGTCGTGCCGCTGCCGCTGTAGACGTGATAGATGCTCGTGCTCGTGTGCCGGTGCGCTTGGGTCCTCATGCCCGGCAGGAGCAGCTGGAGCCGCAGCGACAGCGTCGGCAGCGTCGAGCCGCCGGAAA
>DASWFA010000457.1:0-1987 GCA_036394475.1 Binatia bacterium | reverse complement strand
GATTAGGAATCCTGTGCTCTATCCATCTGAGCTACGGGGGCGGAAGAAAATATCAGCTAGTTATAGCACCAAGTCTCCTTTCTGTGCCAGAGTGGCGCCATAAACGCGCCCTGTGCGCCTTCGACCGTTTCGTCCATCGCTATGCAGCTTCCCGGGAAGGGTCAAAAAGCAATCTCCTTTGACCCGGATTCAATGAAAGAAGAGGTATGGGCATCCCGGCCGGGCGGCGCGCCATCCTGGCCGAAGGAGCTGGGCGTCCTCGGCCTGTTGCTCTTGTTCGCCTTGATGCTGCGGCTGCCGTTTTTCTTCCCCGCCGTGGTGAGCTGGGACGAGAGCACCTATGTACTGATGGGGCAGTCCATACTGGACGGCCACCTCCCCTATCTCCAACAATGGGAAAACCAGCCGCCGCTGGCGTTCGTGTTTTACGCCGGGGTTATCGCCGTCTTCGGAAAGGACCTGGTCGGCGTGCGTCTGGCGGGAACCCTGTGCGTCGCGGCGGCCGCGTTTCTCGTTTATCTCACCGCAGCGAGGTTGTGGAATCGCAGAGCCGGAATGCTCGCCGCGGCGCTTTGCGTTGCGGCCGTCAGCCTGCTTCGGGGCGGGCAGGCCACGATGACCGAGCATGCGGCGCTGCCCGCGCTGGTCGGCGCGCTGTGCCTGCTGGTCCACAGAGAGCCGTCCGCCGGCACGCTGTTTGCGGCCGGCGCGCTGATGGCGGCGGCGGCGCTGGTGCGCCTCGATCTCGCCTACGTCGTGGTCCTCCTGGGTCTGTATCTACTGGCGCCGTCGGCGGCAGGCTCTCCCATCAAAGCGGTCGAACGCGCCGCCGCCTACGCCGCCGGCGGGATATTGGTGGCCGGGATATTATGGCTCCCTTATATGCTGGCGGGCGAGCGGGAAATCTGGTGGAGATCGGTCATCACGGCGAACCTCAGCTATGCCGGCTCGCAACACTCCGCGCTCAGAAATCTGATCGCCCAAACAAGGCACGCGTCGGGCGTGTGGCTGAACGCGCTCCTATGGCTGGGAGCGCTCGGCGGCGCTGTAGTGACTTGGCGGCGCTGGAAGAGCCTCGGGGCCGCCGAGCGGCGCGGCCTGTCGCTCCTGATCCTGTTCGCGGCCGGCACGGGCCTGGCCATTATTAAGAGCGGCCCCGGGTACGAGCATTACCTGATACAGCTCGCGCCTTTCGCGGCGCTGCTGGCCGCCAGCCTGGTTCGGCAGTTGCCTCCTTACCCGCGGCGGTCTGCGCTGCTGTTGGCGGGGCTCCTCGCGGTGGTGTCCATGAGGCCGATCCTCGCCGAGTACCGGACGATGGCCGCGCGGGTCCGGGCGCGTCAACCGCTACGGCACGGCGCGGCGTATGAAATCGCCGCCTACCTGAGACGCGAGAATACCGCCGGCCGTCCCGTGTTCCTGTTGAGCGACCATATCGCCTATTGGTTCCTCGGCACCTACCCGCCGACCAGATTCGTGCACCCGTCGAACCTGGCGAAAGAGTACCTGCTGCGCGCCGTGATCGGGGAAGACGACTCGACCGAGCTGGAGCTCCAAAAGGTGTTCGGGAAGAGCCCGGAGTTCGTCGTGACGGACCAGCACATCTGGTATCTGCGGGGCCGGGCGAGAACGCTGCTGCAAGGGATTCTCGCCGAGGAGTACGTCCCGGCGGCGGAAATCGAAGGGCGAAAGATTTATCGCAAAAAGGCGGCGGGGCCGATTGCTTATTTGGCTCCCGCCGGATTTGCCAAATCGGCGGCGAGCCCGTCGATGAAGCCTGCGTCGTCGAGCCCGCGCACCCAGTGGAGGTCCCAGACGGAAAGCGGGTTCAAGTCGCGGGCGCCGGGATAGTCGAGCACGGCCATCTCGAAGGTGTTGGCGATCGCCCGGGGCGACGGGTACGGCTTGGGCTTGAGCGATTTTACGATGCTGTCGAACTGGCGCTCCAGCTCTCCCCTGCTCTCGATCTTCATCCGCCGCATCGGCT
>DASWFA010000456.1:0-3298 GCA_036394475.1 Binatia bacterium | reverse complement strand
TCGCGATCCGATCGATGGTCGCAAAATTCGGGTCCGGGCGCTGCTCGACGACCCGGCCGCGAATCTGCGCTTCCTGGTACGGATTATCCATTGCGATAACCGACAATCCGACGCGCGGTCGCGCCTGGCGTTCTTGCTTTTGAGCGCGCCGGCGCCCGAGCAGACGACGACCATATCGCCCTCGACGTCGACCCACACGGGATCGACGTTCGGCGCGCCGTCCGGCATCAGCGTCGACAGGTGGGCAAAGTTTGCGCCCGTTAAAAGCGTTCTCACGCCTTCGGAGAGTCGCTCGCCTGCGCTTCTCGGGTCTCGGGCCATGATGCCGCCTTGGTTACCGCGCTGTTTTTTTCGCAAGCAGGTGCTCCGCCCAGCCTCTCCAGGCATCCGAGAGCCGCGGGACGGCGCTCAGGCGCGCGACCTCGCCCCGGTCGCGCGTATAAATGCGGAAAACATCGCGGACGGTCACGTCATGATCGGGCTTTTCGACGACCCGAATCCCGTCCCCGGCGCCCACGTCCCCTTCGGCGACGATGCGCAGGTAGGCGCCGGGACGCTGGGCCTCGGTGAAGCGGCGGACAAACATGGCGTCGTCCATGCGGACCCCGAGCCGCCAGCACGGCACTCGCGGCTCGGAGACTTCGAAGACCGCGCCGCCGATCTGCCAGCGCTCGCCCACGAGCGCGTCATTGACCTCGATCGCCTCGGTCGTGAAGTTCTCGCCGAAGCCGCCGTAAGGGATCGCCCGGCCGAGCTCGCGCTCCCACCAGTGCAGGTCTTCGACCGCGTATGCATAGACCGCCTTGTCGGGTCCGCCGTGCGCCTTCCGGTCCGCCTGCTCGTCCCCTTCGAGGTTCACGCCGCGCGCCGCGACGCGGCCGGCGCGCGGCGTTTTCCAGATGGCGCTTCGCGCCGGGCGGCCTTGGTACTCGAACGCGCGCGGCCGGCCGACGTTGACGGAGAGAATCTTGCCCGGATTCGCAGCCATGACTCACCCTTACGGCGAAAAACGCCCTGTGGCTATATCTGCTGCCCGTCGACGACAATAATAAATATACCCTCGGGTTTTTGTGACGCGTCGAGAAAGCCGCGGTCGACGGCGGTCCTGGCGATGCCGAAGCGGTCGAACCAGCCGAACGCCAGGAGATCGCCTGCGGGGTCGAATAGCTCGATATAGTCGACCGGCCGTCCGGTGCCGGGGTCGTCGTACAGCGCCACCGCGCCCACGACCTCGTCTTCGGCGACCAATCGGACGAGCGATACCAGGGCGACTTTCTGGACCGGCGTGGGGACGGAATAAAACAGGTCCTGCCGCGTAACCATCTCTTCTCCGGCGGCGGCGGACGAAAAGCTCAAAAAACCGATCAGTCCCAAGGCGATTAAAACATTCCTTCCCGGTGAGCGCATTTTTCTTCCCTCCTCGCCGGGATAGCTAAGGCAAACGCAATGCCACATCGAAGCGAAATCCCGTCGCGGCTTAAATCCTGAAATTCAAGGGACTTACCAGGCGGCTGGGATTGTAACGAACAGGAGAGGCGGTGAAAGCGCGCCGAACTATCGGCAGGCGCCGGAATATCGGCTTAAGACCGCGCGGGGGACGGGTCGGCCGCGCGGTCGGCCCCGGCGACCAGATTGAATAATTTTTCATCGAGCGAGCGCGCGACCGCGGCGACGTCGGGGTTGTCGAACTGGCCGAAAAGCGACGAGGGCCGGTCGAATTCGACGCGCGTCGCCCCGTCGCCGCCCTGGTAGACGAGAATTCTCAACGGCGCATAGAGCGCCGCCCGGATATCGCGGCAGGTCATCGTCACCGCGATGAGCGGATTGCCCAGGAGGTACTGCTTGGCTTTGCGCGGCGCGCCGACCAGGTTTAAAAGCCTCCCGTGCTCCTGGATGCTGAACAGCATGAGGCCCTGCTCTCCGGCGGCCGCCTTCAGGCGCGCTTCGACCGAGCGGGGATCGGTTTCGAGGTCGTTATAAAAAGAGTAGTCGAAGCGGCCGAGCAGGCGTTCGAGCGCTTGGGTGAAACTGTCGAATTCGGAATCTACTTTCAGAGACACATGACGTATTTCGATTTTGCTTTCCATTTCGTCTCCATCGGATACATGTGCTGCCCCGTGGTTGGGGCAAAAAATTCTTTATTGCCCCGTGACCAGCACCATGCGGAACCGGGCTTTGCCCTGCATCATGCGGGCGTAAGCATCCGCAGCCTGCTCGAGAGGAGCTGTCTCGATCATCGGGCGGATATTCTCCAGGACGCTGAAGGCAAGAGCGTCCTCGGTATCGATCGCCGTGCCGGCCAGTGAGCCATAGATCGAGCGGCCGCCAAATACGAGCGGGAACGCGCTCAATTGGATCTGGTCCTGCGGTACGGCCACCACGATGAGCTTGCCGCCGGCTGCAAGACCGGACACAAGCGGCCCCATGGCACCGCCGCTGGGAGCGGTTGCGAGAATCGCTCGGGCCCCGCCTATGCGCTGCAATACCGCTGCGGCATCGTCGACGGCGGTATCGATGTAGACGTGCGCGCCCAAATCTTGCGCCAGCTTTTCCTTCTCGCGTCCGCGCCCGATTGCGACAGTATGGAATCCCATGCGCCGCGCAAACTGAATGCCGAGATGCCCGAGGCCGCCGATGCCCTGCACGGCGACCAGATCTCCGCCGCGCAGGCCGGCGTTGCGAAGGGCATTGTAGGTCGTGATGCCCGCGCAGAGGAGAGGGGCGGCTTCCATGGACCCGAGCTCGTCGGGAATGGAAGCGATGGCGCGCGCTTCGGCGATCATCACCTCGGCATATCCTCCATCCACGGTGACTCCCGGTATCACGGGGTTCTGACAGTTCACGATGTCTCCGCGCCGGCACGGCTCACAGACTCCGTCTTCGCCGCCGAAGAAGCCGATGCCGACCCGCTGGCCGATTTTCCATCTCGACACTCCGCCGCCCAGGGCTTCAATGCGGCCGGCTACTTCATGCCCGGGCACGCGCGGGAGATTCAGACCCGGGTAGGCGCCGGTGACCGTAGCCGCATCGGTGTGACAGATTCCACAGGCTTCCACCCGAATCCGGACCTGGCCCGCGCCGGGCTCGGGAATCGGCCGCTCCGCCACGCGAAGCCGGCCCGGCTCATACACTTCCACTGCTTTGTATGTGTCGCTCACGTGAAGCTCCTCTTTTTCATCTCACCTTTCCGCAGTCGACTCTACGGCGTCTAATGATTGTTTCTGCCGCAGCCCTTTCAACGCGCCGCCCCAGGCGACGACCTGGTCAAGCATGGCGTTGACGGACTTCTCTTGCTGGG
>DASWFA010000455.1:0-2379 GCA_036394475.1 Binatia bacterium | reverse complement strand
GGCCGACGGGAACGAGACGTTGTAGCTGCGAAGCGCCCGCAAAATGGTTGGAGGGTATCTATGCGCGCATACAGATCGGTAACGTGTTTGGCTCTGTTGTTTTTGGCCCTGGCCTTCGCGCCGGCGGCCGCGCCTTCGCGGCGGCGGCGAAATGTCCGCAGGTCGATAAAGTCGTCTGGGGCGGCGGCGACCCGGTGCCGCAGCTCGTCCTCGGCGTCGCCAAGGGCGCCGGATATATGGAGGAGGAGTGCCTGGACTTCAATTATATCGACACCGGCGCGACGACCAACGCCATGCGCCTCGTGGAGACCGGCGAGATCCAGTTCGGCGTCGCCCTCCCCTCGGTCATGCTGACCACGCTGGCGAAGTCGAACAACAACGACATCCCCTTGGTCGCGGTTTACAACTACACGCCGGGCTGGAAGTACCGCGCGGTCGTGCTGCCGGACAGCCCGATCAAGAGCGTCAAGGACTTGAAAGGCAAAACCGTCGGCGTGACGCGCATGGGACTGTCGACGGTGCCGATCACCCGGTCGATTCTCAACGACAACGGCATCGACCCCGACAAGGACGTCAAGTGGGTGGCGGTCGGCATCGGCGCGACCTTGATCCAGGCGCTGAAGAGCCACGTCATCGACGTCTTCGTCGGCTGGGACACCAACTTCGGCCAGCTCGATATCGTCGGCTTCAAGTACAAGGACATCCCCTTCGAAGCGGCCAAGGGCTTGGAGTTCGTCGGCGCCACCGGCGGCCTGGCGCACCGCGATTTCGTCAACAAGCGTCCCGAGGTCGTCGGCCGCGTGGGGCGGGCGATCGCCAAGGCGACGGTCTTCTGCCAGGCGAACCCGCGCGCGGCCGCCGATATCTATTTGAAGACCTATCCCGCGCAGGTGCCGAAAGGCATCAGCTACGACAAGGCGCTCGACGCCGTGGTGGCAGAGTTCAAGCTGCGCATCGAGCTTTACACCCATCCCAAGCTGAAGCTCGGCGAGTGGAGCGAGGCGGGGTGGAAGAACGAGACCACCATGGCGGAGCTGAAGCCGGCGGACCTCGCAAAAGTCGACGTGACGAAGCTCTATACCAACAAGTTCGTCGCCCAGTACAACGACTTCGACCGCGCGCCGATCGTGCAAAAAGCCAAGGGCTGGAAGTTTTAACGGGACGACGACGCATGGCGCTGCCCGTGACGAACCTATCCCGGCCGAAGGAGCTCGCCCGCCTGAGCCGCCTCGGCAAGGAATATAAAACCCTCAGCGGCGAGACGGTCACGGCCCTGGCCGGCATCGACCTCACCCTCGCCGACGGCGAGTTCGTCACCGTCGTGGGCACCAGCGGCTGCGGCAAGACCACACTGCTGAAAATTCTCGCCGGCCTCATCCGGCCGAGCACCGGCGAGGTCTTGCTCCGGGGCAACCCGGTCGAGGGGCCGCAGCGCGACATGGGCATCGTCTTCCAGTCGCCGGTGCTGCTCCCCTGGCGGACGGTCTGGCAAAACGTGCTGCTGCCGATCGAAGTCCTGGGCTGGGACGGCGCGAAGTACGCCGGCCGCGCGGCGGAGTTACTCGCGATGGTCGGGCTGGCAGATTTTCGCAACAAGTATCCGGGCGAGCTTTCCGGCGGCATGCAGCAGCGGGCGGCTATCGTCCGGGCGCTGGTTTACGACCCGTCGCTCTTATTGATGGACGAGCCGTTCAGCGCGCTCGACGCCATGACGCGCGAGCAGATGAATCTGGACCTGGAGCGCATCTGGGAAAAAAGCCGAAAGACGATCCTTTTTATCACCCACAATATTCAAGAGGCGGCCTTTCTGGGCGACCGCGTGGTCGTCATGTCGCCGCGCCCGGGCCGCATCGTCGACGTGGTGCCCGTGCCGCTGTCGCGGCCGCGCCGGCTCGAGCAGCTCGTCTCCGACGAGCTCGGCAAAGTGGTCGGACGCATCCGCTCCCTTTTGGGTCCCGTCGGGACAGGTGAAAATCCCGGCGCCGTTTAACCGAACTCCTTCGAGCGTGAGATGAAGCGGAAATTTATTTGCGCGAGCGCATGGTGAACAAGTCAGCAAAAAAAAGCCGGCGCAGCCCGGTCGGGGTCGCGGTCCCGTGCGGCGAGCACGTGCGCTTCGTCCGGGGCGCGGGCCGCTACACCGACGACCTGTTCGGCCCCGAGACGCTCCACATGGCGCTGCTCCGGAGCCCGTACGGCCACGCAACGTTGACGGGAATCGAT
Source organism: Binatia bacterium (assembly GCA_036394475.1). Classification (GTDB taxonomy): domain Bacteria; phylum Desulfobacterota; class Binatia; order UBA9968; family UBA9968; genus JAJPJQ01. Next base: position 156 of record DASWFA010000455.1, on the reverse strand, counting down.
CTGTCCAAGTCCCTGGCGCATCCGGGCGTGCTCGACGCGGCGGCGCACAGAGATCTCGCCGGGCGCGTCGGCGATCTGCCGATGCTCTGGGTCATCCCCGGCATGCGCTGCGGCTCGTTCCCGGTCCTGGCGCGGGAAAAAGTGCGCTACGCCGGC
>DASWFA010000454.1:0-4492 GCA_036394475.1 Binatia bacterium | reverse complement strand
GATGCCGGTCATGCCGTTGATCCGGACCGCGTGGCGCACGCCCACCGCGTCGAACCAGCCGCAGCGGCGCGGCCGGCCGGTGGTGGCGCCGAACTCGTCGCCCTCCTGCTTCAGCCGCTCGCCCTCGGCGTCCTTCAGCTCGGTCGGAAACGGGCCGCTGCCGACCCGCGTCGTGTAGGCCTTGGAGAGGCCGATGACCTGGTGGATGCTCCGGGGGCCGATGCCGGCGCCGGTCAGGACGCCGCCGATGACCGTGTTCGACGAGGTGACGTAGGGGTAGGTCCCGTGGTCCACGTCGAGGAGCGTCCCCTGGGCGCCTTCGAAGAGCACTTTCTTCCCCGCCTTGATCTCGCGGTCGAGCAGCACGCCGGTGTTGGTGACGTACCTTTCCAGCTCGGCGCGAAAGCCCGAGTAGGTCTCGTAGATCGCGCCGTAGTCGAGCGCCTTTTCCTTCAGGATCGCTTTTAAATAGATGTTTTTTTCCTCGATGTTGCGCCGGAGCTTGTCGCGGAACGTCGCGCCGTCCAGGAGATCGACGAAGCGGATGCCGGTGCGGGCGACTTTGTCCTCGTAAGCGGGGCCGATGCCCCGCCCGGTGGTGCCGATCTTGCCCTTGCCGCGGAGCCGCTCGCGCGCCTGATCGATCGCCTTGTGATAGGGCATGATCAGGTGCGCCTCCTCGCTGATTTTAAGCAGCGATTCGTCGAGCAGGTGGCCGTCGGCCCGGAGGCCGCGGATCTCTTCGAGGAGCACCTCCGGATCGACCACGACGCCGTTGCCGATCACGCAGAGCTTTTTCTTGTGCAGCGCCCCGGAGGGGATCAGGTGCAGAACGGTTTTCCGGCCGTCGACGACGAGCGTGTGGCCGGCGTTGTTGCCGCCCTGGAAGCGCACGACGATGTCGGCGTCGAGCGTGAAGAGGTCGACGATCTTGCCCTTGCCCTCGTCTCCCCACTGGGCCCCGATAACAGCGACGTTGGACATAAAAGTAACTTTCAGCGTTCAGCGATCGGCGGTCAGCTTTAGATCCGGAGCTGACAGCGGATCGTTGACAGCTTCCCCGCTTGCTTCACAATCTCACCAGCTCCGCCGAGACGATGCTCGGCAGGCTGCGGAGCGCGTCCATCGTTTCCGCGGGCGCGCCGTCGTCGATGTGGATGCAGGAGATCGCCATGCCGCCGACTTTCTGGCGGCCGAGCTCCATGCCGGCGATGTTGATGCCTTTTTCCCCGAGCAGCGTGCCGACCGCGCCGACCACGCCGGGGACGTCGCGGTTGTGGAGGATGAGCATGTATCCTTCCGGCACCGCCTCCAGATAAAAGCCGTCGATCTTGACGATGCGCGGGTTGTTGCTGCCGAACATGGCGCCCGCGACTTCGAGCTCCTTGTCCTTCGTCTTGACCCTGACGCTGATCGAGCTGGCGAAGTCGCCGGCGCGGCTGCTTTTCGACTCCACGACCTTGATGCCGCGGTCGCGCGCGACGAGCGGCGCGTTGACGTAGTTGACGCTCGACTCCATCACCGGCGTCAAGATGCCCTTCAGCACCGCGAGCGTGAGCGGCGCGACGTCGTACTGCGTCACTTCGCCGGCGTATTCGATCTGCACTTCCCTGGGCAGCTGCTTGGAGAGCATCTGCACCTGAAGGCTGCCGAGCTTTTCCGCCAGCGTGATATAGGGCCGGAGCACGCTCAGCACCTCCGGGCTCACCGACGGCATATTGACGGCGTAGCGGATGACGCCCTTGGTCAGGAAATCGACCATCTGCTCGGCGACGGCGATGGCGACGTTCAGCTGCGCCTCGTCGGTGGAGGCGCCGAGGTGCGGCGTGGTGATGACCTGGTCCATTTTCAGCAGCGGATTTTCCGGCGAGGGCGGCTCGTCGGCGTAGACGTCGAGCGCCGCGCCCGCCACCTTGCCGGAGCGGATCGCCTCGGCCAGGTCGGCCTCGTCCACGATGCCGCCGCGGGCGCAGTTGATGATGCGCACGCCGTTTTTCATCTTGGCGAAGGTCTTCTTGCCGATGAGGCCGCGGGTCTCGGCGGTGAGCGGCACGTGGACGGTGATGAAATCCGCGCGGGCGTAGATCCCGTCGAGCGTCGCGCTCTCGACGCCCATCTTGGCCGCGCTCTCCGGCTGCACGAACGGGTCGTAGGCGAGCACTTTCATCCGGAGGCCGATGGCGCGCTCGGCGACGATGCGGCCGACGTTGCCGAGGCCGATGATCCCGAGCGTCTTGTTGCACAGCTCGACGCCGACGAATTTCTCCCGCGTCCACTTGCCCGCCTTGAGCGAGGCGACCGCCTGCGGGATGTGGCGCGCGAGCGAGAGCATGAGCGAGATCGTGTGCTCGCCGGTGGTGACGTTGTTGCCGCCGGGCGTGTTCATGACCACGATGCCGCGCTTGCTGGCCGCAGCGACGTCGATGTTCTCGACGCCGATGCCGGCCCGGCCGATGACTTTCAAATTATCCGCGGTCTCCAAAATATCCCCGGTGACTTTCGTGCCGCTCCTGAGCACCCAGCCGTGATAATCCCGGATGATCTTTTTGATCTCCGGCGGCTTGATGCCCACTTTCAGATCGACCACGAAGCCGGGCGCGCGCTCGAAGACCTCCATGCCCTGCGGGGCGAGGGGGTCGGTGACGAGTATTCTGGTTTGTTCGGCCATAGTCTTTTAAAGAGTTTCAAGTTTTGAGTTTCAGGTTTCTAGTTTGGTTCCGCCACGAATTCTTTACTTGAAACCGGAAGCTAGAAACCAGAAACCGGTTTTATTCGAGCGTCTCCATCAGAATTTCCTGAGCGGCGGCGACCCCCTGGCCAAATTTTACCTCCGCGCCGAATTTTCTGAGTCCCATCTCCAGGGCGGCGATCGCCGTCACGACGTCGAACGCGCCCATGTAGCCCACGTGCGCGATGCGGATCGCCTTGCCGCGGAGCTGGTCCTGCCCTTCGGCGAAGGTGATCTGCATCGTATCGCGGAAAAAATCCAAGAGCTTGTCGGCGTTCATGCCCTCCGGCGTCCAGATGCCGGTCGCCGCCGGGCTCGGGCTTTCCGGCGCCAGGAGCCTGAGCCCCAGCGCCTTGGCCGCGGCGCGGGTCGCGCGCGCCATGCGCTCGTGGCGGGCGTAGACGTTGTCGAGGCCTTCCTTCCGCATCATTTCGAGCGAGGCGCGGAGCCCGAAGACGAGCGAGACCGCGGGCGTGAACGCGCCGCTGCCTTTCTGCTGGTTTTTCCGCTCCAGATTCAAATTGAAATAAAATCGCGGCAGCTTGGCCTTGGCCGTTCGCGCCCAGGCGCGCTCGCTGAGCGCGATAAATCCCAGGCCGGGCGGCAGCATCATCGCCTTTTGCGAGCCGGTGACCAGCGCGTCGATGCCCCACTCCTCCATCGGCACGCGCTTGACGCCCACGGCGGTGACGCCGTCGACGATCAAGAGCGGGCCGTTCTTGGTGAGCTTGGCGATCTTTTCCACCGGGTGCCAGGTGGTGGTCGAAGTCTCGCTCGCCTGGACCAGGATCGCCTGGATGTCGGGGTTCGCCTTGAGGCTCTGCTCGATCGCTTCCAGCGCGACCGGCTTGCCCCACTCGACCTTCAAGTCGATCGGCTGGAGCCCGAAGGCCTTGCTGATCTCGAGCCAGCGCTCGCCGAACTTGCCGCCGTTGACGACCAGGACTTTTTCGCCGGGGGAGAAGAGATTGGTGACCGCGGCCTCCATCGCCCCGGTGCCGGAGGAGGCGAGGACGAGCACGTCGTTTTTGGTCCCGAAGAGGTCTTTCAGGCCTTCGCGGACTTCTAGAAATATTTTGTTGAACTGCGGCGTGCGATGGTGGATCATCGTCTCCGCCATCGCCAGGGCGACTTCGTTGGGGATGGGCGTGGGGCCGGGCGCGAGCAGGTATTGTTTAATCATTTTAGAGCCTTTGACGGTCAGCCGTCGTCGTTGTCCGGTACTGAAACCGAGTCCGATGCTCTAAAAAAGAAAAAGCCTGGACTCTTAGATATAAGAGACCCAGGCGTTCGGCCGTCTTAGCGTTTTGCACTCCCTCGTGGTCAATTCCACGTACGCCAGTCGCGCAAACCGATAATGTTTACCTAGCCTAGAAGGCCGGATTTGTCAACGGGGGTTTTATGAAGGGCGCGGAGGGTTTGGCAGCACAGCCTTGACAGACTGTTTTTAAATGGGGAATATTGCTCTCGGCTTTTATTGGATTTCCATGTGCCCCGAGAGTAACGACCCAGCTCTCGGTCGAAATGTAAAAAACCCTGGCCCAATTATACAATCGCGCTAGTATCATGCTCAAGAAATATTCCGTCTCCCAACGTCCGGACGACCCCAGGCGCAGGTGGTTTTGTGACGAGTTTTTCGACCTGGTTGTCGGGCTCGATAAAGACGAAAATATGCGCGAGTTCCAGCTTCTCTACGGTCCCGGTCGCCTAAAGCGCGTGCTCACGTGGACGCGGGAAACCGAATACTCGCATGACCGTCTGGAC
>DASWFA010000453.1:0-6480 GCA_036394475.1 Binatia bacterium | reverse complement strand
CTCAAGACCGGCGACCGGATCGAGATCGAAACGCTCCCGCCCGCCGAGACCGCGCTCCGGCCCCAGCCGCTGCCGCTCGACATCCTTTACGAAGACGGCGATTTGATCGTGCTCAACAAGGCGCCCGGCATGGTCGTCCATCCCGCGGCGGGCTGGAAGGAGGGCACGCTGGTGAACGCGCTGCTGCACCATTGCCCAGACCTCCCCGGCATCGGCGGCGAGCGCCGTCCGGGGATCGTGCACCGCCTCGACAAGGACACGTCGGGCGTCATGGTCGTGGCCAAGCACGGGCAGGCTTTCCAAAATCTCGCGGCCCAGTTCAAGGAGCGGCGCGTCGCGAAGGAATACGTAGCGCTGGTTTGGGGCCGCATGGCCAAAGCCAGGGGGGCCATCGACCGCCCCATCGGCCGCCACCGGAGCGAGCGGAAAAAAATGTCGAGTTTGAGCGCCGGCCCGCGTGTCCGGGAGGCGCTGACGGAATGGCGGGTGGAAGAGTTTTTCCCCCTCCGCCGGCCCCACGGGCGCTTCCCGGGCCTGAGCCTGCTGAGCCTCAGGCCGAAGAGCGGGCGCACCCACCAGCTCCGGGTCCATCTTGCCGACGAGGGCCATCCGGTCGTGGGCGATCCCGTCTACGGACCTAGGCGCCGGGCGGCCGACGACCGTCCTGCCGGCGCCCTCGGGAGTTTTTCGCGCCAGGCGCTGCACGCGGCTCGGCTCGGTTTCGCCCACCCGCGGACCGGCGCGGCCATGGAATTTCGGGCGCCCGCGCCGCCCGACATGGAGCGGCTCCTCGGCGAGCTGCGCCGGGGGGCGACCGGCGCCGACGAGAAGGGGGTTGACAAGTAGCCGCCCATTTCTTATTATAGAAAGGAATCCGAGGCTCAACTCGAAGTTATTCTTTAAAACAAATCCCGCATTTTGAAAGCAGCGTTCACTTAAGTCCCGACCAAACTTGATTTGGATCCCGAGCGAAACATTCACGTCTGTAGCATAACCCTTATTTGCCCTTTTGGGCGCGTTGTCGGGCCGCGCATGGTGGCATGGCGGTCGTACGGTCGATCTGAGCCGCAGTGGATCGAAGCACTATCCGCCTTCTTGAGTTAAACAGCCACCCGACACAAGACCGGTAGCAGTCAATCGTCCCTGGAATACGAAAGGAGAAGCATATCTATGGTCCGTGGTAGCCCCCGAGCCGAAAAAGCCGAGCCGGAAGCGATAGAGGACGGCAAGCTCAATCTCAAGGCTCTCAAGGAAAAGAAGATCGGCGATCTGGCGCTGATCGGCAAAAACTTCAACATCGAGGGCGCGGCGAACATGCGCAAGCAGGAGCTCATCTTCGCCATCCTGCAGGCCCAAACCGAGCAAAACGGCTTTATCTACGGCGAAGGCGTCCTGGAGACGCTGCCCGACGGCTTCGGTTTTTTGCGCGCCCCGGACTATAACTACCTTCCGGGTCCGGACGATATCTACGTCTCTCCCAGCCAGATCCGCCGCTTCAATTTGAGGACGGGCGACGTCATATCCGGGCAGATCCGGCCGCCGAAAGAGGGCGAGCGCTATTTCGCGCTGCTCAAAGTGGAATCGATCAACTACGAAGATCCCGAAAAGGCCCGCGACAAGATCCTGTTCGACAACTTAACGCCCCTCTACCCCAACGAGCGCCTCAGGCTCGAATACATTCCGGAAGACTATACGACGCGCATCGTCGATCTGATGACCCCGATCGGCAAGGGGCAGCGCGGCCTGATCGTCGCAGCGCCGCGCACCGGCAAAACGATGATGCTTCAGCACATCGCCAAGGCGATCGCGCAGAACCATAAGGAGACCGTGCTCATCGTCCTCTTGATCGACGAGCGGCCGGAAGAGGTGACCGACATGCAGCGCTCGGTCGACGGCGAGGTCGTGAGCTCCACGTTCGACGAGCCGGCGACGCGCCACGTCCAGGTCGCCGAGATGGTGATCGAAAAGGCCAAGCGCCTGGTCGAGCACGGCAAGGACGTCGTCATCCTCCTCGACAGCATCACCCGCCTCGCGCGCGCCTATAACACGGTGGTCCCACCGAGCGGCAAGATCCTCTCCGGCGGCGTCGATTCCAACGCGCTGCACAAGCCGAAGAAATTCTTCGGCGCGGCGCGCAACATCGAGGACGGCGGCAGCCTGACGATCATCGCCACCGCGCTGATCGACACCGGCAGCCGCATGGACGAGGTCATCTTCGAGGAGTTCAAGGGCACCGGCAACATGGAAGTGCACCTCGACCGGCGCCTGATGGACAAGCGCGTCTTCCCGGCGATCGACATGAACAAGTCCGGCACCCGCAAGGAAGAGCTCTTGATCCCCAAGGAAGATTTGAACCGCATCTGGATTCTCCGCAAAGTGCTCTCGCAGCTGAACGCGGTGGAGTCGATGGAGTTCCTGCTCGACAAGATGCGCGGCAGCAAGAGCAACAAGGACTTCCTGGACTCGATGAACGCCTGATCCCCCGGCTGCTTGCACCCGCAGCAAATCTCTGTTAAAAACCGAGAGTTACGGTCTTTCGGCGATCGTGTGCCCCGGACCGCCCCCGGTCGCCGGGTTGGCGACTAGTTTTTCCCAACATTACACACCCTTTCCGATCCTCCCCCGGGTGCCCCTCGGGTCGGGAGAGGAGATGACGAGAGGGGAGGAAAAAAACCAGAAGGATGGGCCTATGACGGAAGTTTCCATGAAGCAGCTTTTAGAAGCGGGGGTGCACTTCGGCCACCAGACGAGCCGATGGAACCCCAAGATGCGCGCTTATATTTTCGGCGCGCGCAACGGCATCCACATTATCGACCTGCAGCAGACCGTCACCATGTTCAAAGCCGCCGCCGGCTTCGTCCGCGACGTCGCGGCCGCGGGCGGCAACCTCCTGTTCGTCGGCACGAAGAAGCAGGCGCAGGACGCGATCAAGGAAGAGGCGGCGCGCTGCGGCATGTTTTACGTCCACAACCGCTGGCTCGGCGGCACGCTGACCAATTTTTCGACCATCCGCCAGAGCATCGACCGCCTGCGCCGGCTGGAAGAGATGGAAAACGATCCCAAGATCGTCGACGCGCTCACCAAGAAGGAAATGCTGGGCCTCAGGCGCGAAAAGGACAAGCTCGAGCAGTCGCTCGGCGGCATCAAGGGGATGAAGAAGCTCCCCGACGCCATTTTCGTCATCGATCCCAAGCAGGAGGAGATCGCCGTCCGCGAGGCGCGCAAGCTCGGCGTGCCGGTCGTCGCGGTCGTGGACACGAACTGCGATCCCGACGCGATCGATCACAAGATTCCCGGCAACGACGACGCGATCCGCGCCATCCGCCTTTTTTGCTCGGCGATCGCCGACGCGATCATCGAAGGCAAGGGGCTGCACGAGCAGGCGCTCACCCGGCCGGCCGCCGACGCGTCGCTCGAAACCGCCATGGCGGCCGAGCCCGATCAGGCGAGCTTGGCGGCGGGGGGGTCCTAAGCTTCCATGGAGGTCAACGCATCCACCGTTAAAGAGCTGAGGGAGAAGACCGGCGCCGGCGTCATGGACTGCAAAAAGGCGCTGGCCGAATGCGCCGGCGACCTGGAAAAGGCCGTCGATTACCTGCGCCGGAAGGGCCTCGCCGCGGCGGCGAAAAAATCGAGCCGGACGGCCGCCGAGGGCCTCGTCGGCGCCTACATCCACGCGGGCGGGAAGATCGGCGTCATGGTCGAGCTCAATTGCGAGACCGACTTCGTCGCCCGCACCCCGGAATTCCAGGCGCTGCTCAAGGACGTCGCCATGCAGGTGGCGGCGGCGAGCCCGCGCCACGTCCGGCGCGAGGACGTGCCGCCGGAGGAGGTCGAGCGCGAGCGGGAGATCTACCGCCGCCAGGTGCTCGAGCAGGGCAAGCCCGAGAAGATCGCCGACAAGATCGTCGAGGGCAAGATGGACCGCTTCTATTCGGAAGTCTGTCTTCTGGAGCAGGCCTTCATCAAGGACCCCGACCGCAAGGTCGGCGACCTGCTCCAGGAAGCGGTCGCGCGCATCGGCGAGAATATTCAAGTGCGGCGCTTTATGCGCTATCAGGTGGGCGAGGGAGTGGAAAAAGGCTAGGATTCGGACCCGATGGCGAACGTTCTCAAGTACAAGCGGGTCATCCTGAAGGTCACCGGGGAAGCGCTCGGCGGCGAAGAGAAATACGGCATCGACAGCGCGACCGTGCGCGCCTTCGCCGAAGAGATCAAAGAGGTCAAGGCGCTCGGCTGCGAGATGGCGCTGGTCATCGGGGGCGGCAACATTCTCCGCGGCGCGCAGTTGAGCGAAGGCGGCATGGAGCGCGCCGCGGCCGACTACATGGGCATGCTGGCGACCGTGATCAACAGCCTGGCCCTCCAGGACGCGCTGGAAAAACTCGGCGTCTCGACGCGCGTCATGTCCGCGATCGAAATGCGCCAGGTCGCCGAGCCCTACATCCGCCGCCGCGCGACGCGCCACCTGGAAAAAGGGCGCGTGGTCATCTTCGCGGGCGGCACCGGCAATCCCTACTTCACCACCGACACGACCGCGAGCCTCCGCGCCATGGAGATCGGCGCCGAGGTCATCCTCAAGGCCACCAAGGTCCCGGGCGTCTACGACGACGACCCGATGAAAAACCAAAACGCCAAGATGTACGGCCGGCTCACCTACATCGAAGTCCTCAACAAAGAGCTGAAGGTCATGGACTCGACCGCCATTTCCCTCTGCATGGACAACCATCTCCCCATCGTCGTCTTCAATCTCATGGAGAAGGGCAACATCAAGCGGGTCGTGTGCGGCGAAGAGATCGGCACGCTGGTGAGCGCGGCGCGGTGAAACCATGAACGAAGCCACTTTTACGGAGCTGCAAAAAGAAATGGACAAGGTCGTCGCGGCGTTCCGCAAGGAGCTCTCCAAGCTGCGCACGGGGCGCGCCTCGACCACGCTGCTCGAGGGCATCATGGTCGATTACTACGGCACGCAGACGCCGCTGAACCAGATCGCGACGCTCTCCGCGCCCGAGCCGCGCCTGCTGGTGATCCAGCCCTACGACCCCACGGCGATGGCGGGCATCGAAAAGGCGATCCAGAAATCCGACCTGGGGCTCACGCCCAGCAACGACGGCAAGGTGGTCCGCATTCCCATCCCCGCGCTCACCGAAGAGCGGCGCCACGAGCTCGTGAAGCACGTCAAGAAGGTCGCCGAGGAGTTCCGCGTCTCGGTCCGGAACCACCGCCGGCTCGGGATGGAGAAGCTGAAGGAGTCGGAAAAAAAGAAGGAGATCACCGCCGACGATTTGAAGCACGGCCACGAGCGCATCGACAAGCTGAGCAAGGAGTTCATCGATAAAGTCGATAAAGTCCTCAAGGGCAAAGAAGAAGAGATCATGGAAGTCTGATTCTCCCAAAGCTTCCCGCCCCGTCATGACCGATCACAACTTCGCATAGCGCGCTCCGAGCAAAAATGGACCTGAGCGGCCTCGACAAGAGTCGGCTGCCCCGCCACGTCGCCGTCATCATGGACGGCAACGGGCGCTGGGCGCAGCTTAGGGGCAAGGGCCGCACCGACGGGCACCGGCGCGGGACCGCTTCCGTCCGGGCGGTCGTGGAGATGAGCCGCAAGCTCGGCATCCCCTACATCTCGCTTTACGCTTTTTCCACCGAGAACTGGTTCCGGCCCCGGGACGAGGTGCGCACGCTGATGGGCCTGCTGGAGCATTACCTGACGGTGGAGCAGCCCAAGATGATGCGCCACGGCATACGCCTCAAGGCGATCGGCGACCGGCGCCGCCTGCCTCCGACGGTGCTGGCGGCGCTCCGGTACGTCGAGCGGCTGACGCGCAAAAACAACGGCATGACGGTGCTCCTGGCGCTCAGCTACAGCGGCCGGAGCGATATCGTCCAGATGGTCCGGCGCGTCGCGCGCGCGGTCCAAAAAGGCCGGTGCGCCGCGCGCGACGTCGACGAGACGATGATCTCGGCGCTGATCGCCACGGCCGGAATTCCCGACCCCGACCTCCTCATCCGGACCAGCGGCGAGATGCGGCTCAGCAATTTTTTTCTCTGGCAGACCGCCTATACCGAGCTCTACGTCACGCCCACTCTGTGGCCCGACTTTCGCGAGGCCGAATACCTGGAAGCGCTACGCGAATTCCAGCGGCGGCGGCGGCGCTTCGGCCGCACCGACGAACAGAGCGCCGGGCCCGCCGCGGCGATGAAATCCCGTGAAATCAAAGCTCATTCCTAGGCTCCTGACCGCCCTGGCGGCGATTCCGGCGCTCGTCTGGATCACGGCCTTCGGCGGCCCCCGGCTTTTTTCCTGGCTCGTCTTTAGCGCCGCGGCCATCTGCCTTTGGGAGTATTACCGCATTGCCATTCCGTCGCGGCGGGCCGAGCAGGCCGCGGGGATTTTGGCGGGACTCCTGGTCGCGTCGGGCGTCCTCTTCCAGGACGCCGCCGGCGCCGCGCCCTGGCTCGCGGGCGCGGCCGTGC
>DASWFA010000452.1:0-3386 GCA_036394475.1 Binatia bacterium | reverse complement strand
CGCCCCGCTGTTCTTGTCCTTGACTCTTCTCGTTGGCTGCGGCCGGGATTTAAAAACCCCGCAGGGCGTCGCCGAGGAGTTCTTGGACCGGCATTACGTCGAGATCAATCTGCCGAAAGCGAAAGAGTACGCCGTCGGCCTCGCGCTCGATAAGATCGACGAGGAGATCCGCTTGACCAGCGGCCAGGCGATCGACGCCTCGACGCGGAAGCCCAAGGTCCATTATCATTTATTGGAGAAGCAGGAAGGGGCCGGGCGCGTTTCGTTCATGTACCAGGCGACCATTCAGGCGGAGGACGCGCCGGAGTTCAACCGGCGCTGGCTCGTCGTGGCGCGGAGAGAGGGCGACGGCTGGCGGGTCTCCAACTTTACCGAATCCGATTGAGCGGCCTTACCTGTTTTTCAGCTCGTCGAACGCCTGCCGGGCGAAGAAATACCCCAATCAGCCGTAGGCGCGATAGATGCCGTCGAACTTGGCGAGCTTGAAGGCGACCATGTTCTTCGCCGCCTCGCGCACGGCGCGCTGCTCGCGCGGCGCGGTCGCGTAGCGCGCGACGACCTCCGCCGCCGCCTTGGTGTGCTCGACGTCGGCGACGGCGTGCACGGTGAAGAACTGGCACTCCCTGTCGCCCAGGCCGTAATGGCGCCGGAGAGAGGCGTCGAACTCTTCCGAATAGCGGCAGACCATGCTCTCGTTCACGAGCGCGCCGGTGCGCGTCTCGGCCGGCGTGCCGAGAAACATGCCGCGGATCACCGCGCTCGTGTGCGCGAGGCACTCGAAGACCGGCGTGGCGTCGGCGAAGTCTTCCTCCTTGAGGCCGAGCGCCAGGCCGAACTTCTTCGCCAGCTCGGGATGGTACTGCTCCTCGTTGAACTGCTCGCGGAAATGCTCGTACAGCTCGGGGTTGGCGGCGTTCTTCGCCATGCAGAGGACGAGCCCCTTGCAGAGCGCGACGTTGTGCAGATAGTGCTGCACGGCGAAGCCCTGGAGCCGGCGCTTGGACAGCTTCCCCTCCCTCAGCTCGGAGAAGTAGCGCGTTTCCATGAGCGCCGCGACGCCCGGCTGGACGATCTCGCGGATGACCGAATCGACGAACGGCTGGTTGTCCATAACGCTTGATCTCGTATCACATGCCCGGAACTTCGCCGGCGACGGCGGAAATCGCCGCGACTCTGGCCCGCGGACGGATTTGCCACGCCAGGCCGGCCGCGATCAGCGCCATCACGCCGCCGGCGAGAAAGGCGAACTGGTAGCTGTTCAGCCAATCGTGCACCAGGCCGCCGCCCGCCGCCATCAGCGACGCGCCGAGCTGGTGGGCGAGAAAGATCCAGCCGTACACCCGGGCGACCGCGCGCTTGCCGAAGGTGTCCGCCGTGAGCGCCACCGTGGGCGGCACCGAGGCGAACCAGTCGAGGCCGTAGATGACGGCGAAAAGAAAAAAGCCCGAGAAGTTGGTGACGAACGGCAGGATGAAGAGCGATACGCCGCGCAGCGCGTAGACCAGCGCCAGCCACTTGCGCGGCGGCACGCGGTCGATCATCCAGCCGGAGAGGATCGTGCCGACGAAGTTGAGGCCGCCCATGACGCCCACGATGGCGCCCGCGTTGACCTGCGGGATGCCGTGGTCGATCGAGTGCGGGATCAGGTGCGTGCCGATGAGGCCGTTGGCGGTGCCGCCGCAGACGAAGAAGCTCCCGGCGAGGAGCCAGAAGGTGGAGGTGCGAAAGACTTTGGAAAGCGGCATGTCGGCGTCGTCCGCCGCCGCCTGGCCGGCCTGCGGCTGCCCGTCTTTGGCGCCGTAGGGCTTGAGCCCGACCTCCGCCGGATCGTCGCGCATGAAAAAGTAGATGACCGGAAGCAGGAACAGCGCCACCCCGACCAGCGTCCATGAGCCGGCGCGCCAGCCGCCCAGCACGACCAGCATCATCAAGAGCGGAATGAAGATGAGCTGCCCCGTGGAGCCCGCGCTGTTGAGAATGCCGAGCGCCAGGCCGCGGCGCTGGACGAACCAGCGGTTCGCCACCGTGGCGGAAAGCACCGAGCCGACGCCGCCGGCCGCGAGCCCGACGAGCACGCCCCACAAGAGCACGAGCTGCCAATAGGTCTGCATGAACGTGGTGCCGGTGACGCCGACGACGAGCAGCGACAGGCAGATGAGCATGACCCGGCGCGGCCCATAGCGGTCGAGCAGCCAGCCGCTGATCGGCGCCGCGACGCCGAAGAGAAGGAGGTTGATGCCGACCGCCGAGGTGATCGCCGCGCGGCTCCAGCCGAACTCCGCTTCGAAGGGGTGGATAAAAACCGCCGGCGAAGAGCGGATGCCCGCGCCGACCAGCGTGGTGATGAAGCTGATCCCGAGCACGAGCCAACCGTAATAAAAACTGGACGAGTCTTGACCCTTGGAAGCCTGGGTTTGCATGCTTTCTTAAATAACCCTCCGGCCGGAAAAACACAAACCTCGCGGCCCATTATGAGGTTGACATGACGCTCGGCTTTCCCATAGTTTTCTCCTGCATCCCGGTTTTATAGGAGAAAATCCATGAAGATGAAGACGGCCTTCTTGTTGCTGCTGCTTTTGGCCTCGCCCCTCCGGCTTTACGGCGCGGAGGACGGCGCCTTGGACATCCTCGACGCGACCTACCAGAGCGAAGACGGCAAAGTCGAGGCGAAGATTTATCGCTTGAAAAATCTGAGCGCGGCGGCGCCCGCGATCGTCGTCTTGCCGGGGCGCGGGCGGGACTTTTCGGGGCTGGAATGGCTGATCAAGCCGCTGGCGGAAAAGGGCTACGTCGTCATGCCGATCGGCTATCGCGGCATTCCGGTCCGCTACTATCTCAAAGACGTCGAGGACGCGCGGAACGCGATCACCTACCTGGAAACGCTCTCCTACGTCGACAAATCGCGCATCGGCGTCTTCGGCCACTCGCGCGGCGGCGCGGCGGCGCTGATGACCGCCGCCTCCGGCGACAAGCGAATCAAGAGCGTGGTTTCCGCCAGCGCCCCGACCGATCAGTTCAAGAGCCTGGCGGAAAAGCAGCTTTCCGCGGCGCACTATCCCGACCGCCTGCGCACGCGCGGGCTGCCGCCGGAAGAAGACCCGGCGTATTACCGCTCCGCCTCGCCCATCTATCACGCCGACAAGATGCGCGAGGTGCCCATCCTGCTCATCCACGGCGCGGCGGACTTCCTCTCCTTCGTCGACCATTCGCTCAACATGTACGGCGCGCTGAAGGTCGCGGGCAACCGCCAGGCGCGCATCGAGGTGATTCCCGGCGCCGGCCATTTTTACGAGCGCGGCTTCGGCGGCTATCTGTTCGACGACGTCCTACGGCTGACGGCGGACTGGTTCGACAATACGCTGAAAGCGAAGAAAACTGAGAAATAA
>DASWFA010000451.1:0-4960 GCA_036394475.1 Binatia bacterium | reverse complement strand
TTTCCCGCCATTCGCCGCTTCCGGATCGGCCGCGAGATTGCTGCCGCGGAGGTGAAGGCGGCGGCGCCCGGTTAAAGCAGCTCAGCGGTTGGTCATTTCCCGAAGAGCCCCTGCAATCCCTTCATGATGTCGTCCTTGGTGGTGTTCTTTTTCTTTTTCTTGCCGGTGTCGGTCGCGGCGCTGTCGTCCGTCGCCGCGGTGTCCGCGCTATCCTTCTTGTTCTTGGGCTTCTTGCCCATCAGACTTTCCAGGCCGCGATCCATGAACCCTTTCTGCATCGCGCGCGCGATATAGTTCATGTCCGGCTTGGGCTTGGCGCCGGGCAGCTTCCCCGAAAGAGTAAAAGGCACCTCGATCTGTCCCTTGTCGTTGGCGAAGCCTTTGGCTTCCTTGGCCTTGCTCAGGATGTCCTGCGAAAGCTGCTGGGAGAATGTCAGCACCGCCTTGAAATCGACCGTCCGGTCGAAGGCGAACCAGCCTCTGCCCTGGGTTTCGAATTCCGCGGCCGACACGACGAGGTCGTCCGTGCGCGCCCGGCCGTCGCCGATCACCGCCGAGGCTTTCATCTGCTTGAACTCCGTGTCTTTGGAGCTGAAGATCGCCGGGTATTTTTTCCGGATATCCGCCGGCACCAGATTGACCGGAATCCCGTTCGACATGACGCTCTCCGCCAGGTTCACGTCGACCAGCGCGCCGTTCTTGACCTCCGCCTTCGCCTGTCCCTTGAGGCTCTTCTGAATCGCGTCCCACCCTTTCCCCGAGCCGGTGACGTCGAGGTCCATATCGATGAGCCCGCGGACGTTTTGCGCCTTGCCCGGAGCGAAGGCGCGGGATAGCTCGGTCACGTCCATCGCCTTGACGTTGACGGTGCCGCCGAAGCGCGGCACCGTCTCGCGCATATCGTAGCGGCCCTTGGCCGCGAGCCCGCCGGCGAAGGCGCCGAGGGTGAGGCTGTCGATCGTCGCCACCCGGTCGGCGAGCGCCACGGTGGTTTTCAAGTCCTTGTAGTCGCCGTCCGCGATCGCGCCGCCGGGCGAGGTGAAATTGCCGCGCGAGGTCACGGCGCCGTTTTTTACCAGGACCGTTCCCTCGCCCTTCAGGTCCTTCAGCACTTCGGCTTTTTTCCGCCCCTCGGTCGCGCCTTTCAAATCCGCCAGGTTCAGCTCCGGCGAGGAGATGCGATAGCTCATATTCAGCGGCGTGAAGCTCGCGATCTTGGCCGCCAGGCGCACCTCCGATTTGCCGATGTGGAAAGCGCTCTCGGGCAGCTCGGCGTTGCTCCCGGTGAAGTTGATCTTGGCGTTCAAATCGGTCACCGGCTGGGCCAGCGCCGGAACGCGCGCGCTGACGCCGGAGAGGCTCAGCGTGCCGCTCACGTCGGGGAGCGTGTCTTTGCCGAGACGGCCGGTCACGCGGCTCTTCGCGCCGACGTTGCCGGCGAGGCCGAGGCCCTTGGGGAGCTTCTGGCTGAAGCCGGGAAGGGTCTTCTCCAGATTCGCCAGCGAGATCGTATCGAGCTCGATGTCCCCCTCGATCGGGAGGTTCGTGAAATCGGCCTTGGGCCCGACCGGCCCCACCCGTCCTTTCAGCTTGAAGTTCTGCTTGGCCGCGCCCAGGACGGCCGCTTCCAGGGTGACGTCGATCGGGCGATCGTAATTGATGTCCTTGATTTTGAAATCGACCTGGGTGGCGCGGAAATCGACGCCCCTGGCGTTGTCCAGATAATGAATTTCGCCGCCGTCCACGTCCACGAGCGCCACCTCCAGGGCCGGCGGAGCGCCGGCCGCTTTTTCCTTCTTTTCTCTCTCTACTTTCTCCTTCTCCCTTTTCTCTTTGGCCCCGCCGATGGTGGAAAAGTTGAATTGACCGCTCTTGTCCCGGATGACGTTGATCACGGGCTCGTGCAGGACCAGGTTTCGCACCTGGAGCTCTTTGCGGAGGAGCGGCAGGAGCTTCATGTTGACCTGGAGGTCGGCGGCGCGGACGAAGGGCTCCTTGGAAAACGCCGGATCGTCGGACAGGGAGAACTGCTTCAGGCGGACGCCGATGCCGCCCCAGAGGGTGAGGGCTATGTCGCCCACGCCGAGCTGGCGCCCCAGGGATTCCTGCGCCTTGGCGAGCAGGTATGCTTTATTCCGGTTGATCAGGCTGTTGAGGTTCATCAGGGCCAGGGCGGTCACCGCGACAAGAACCAGCAGGGTTGCGCCAGCCATAATAAGCCATTTCCTCATCTTTAACTCCTTATTAGCCGTGAGAATGCCTACCGGCACCACTCCGTGCGATTATCGCGCTTATTTCCGGCGGTTTCCAGACTTGCTCCGGTGCGATGGCCGCTATCGTTGTTGCCAGCCTCGGGCGCTTCGCATAAGCTGTTTCCTGAAACCGGATAACAGGAGGGATTCCATGTGGTATTTGATCCATCGCCGGGCCGTGCGTCCGCGCGAGGAGTGGACCGTCAGTCTCGACCAGCATCTGGTCTGGATGAAAGAGCAGCACGAGAGCGGGCGCATACTTTTTTCCGGCCCGACGGCCGACCGCAAGCTCGGCATCTACGTCATCCGGGCCGGCTCCCGGGAAGAGGCGGAGCGGGTCGCCGCGAGCGACCCGTACACCCAGGCTGGCCTTTGCGCCTTCGAGCTCTTCGAATGGGAGGTCCATCAGGTTCTCGGCGCCGGGCCTTTCACGGCGGCGGCCTTGCGCGGGCATAAATAAACCAATGGATTTGGCCGAAGCGCGGAAATTCTTATCCGGACATCACCGCGGCGTGCTCGCGACCCGGCGCCGGGACGGACGGGTCCAGATGTCTCCGGTCTCGCCCGGGCTCGACGACGCGGGCCGGGTCATCATCACCAGCCGCGAGACCGCCTACAAGATAATGAACCTCCGGCGCGACCCGCGCGCCTCGCTCTGCGTGTTCACCGACGCCTTTCACGGCTCCGGGTGGATTCAGATCGACGGCCGGGCGGAGATTCTGTCGCTGCCCGAAGCGATGGAGCCGCTGGTCGACTGGCACCGCCGCGTCAAGGGCGAGCATCCGGACTGGAGCGAGTACCGCCGGACGATGGAAAAGCAGCGCCGCGTGCTGCTCCGCATCGTCGTCGAAAGCGCCGGGCCGGACCTAAAAGGCTAGAGATTTTTTTATTGACTAAAAAATTTGCGGGGGATAAGGTTTACGTCAATGTTGAGTTTTGAATTTTGAATGTTGAATGAAAAGGCTAAATACCTGAATTCAAAACTCAAAACTCGTAATTCAACATTGTTTTAGGAGTCTCTATGTCGGTCAACAAAGTCATTTTAATCGGCAATCTCGGCAAAGACCCGGAGGTGCGCTTTACCGCCACCGGCAAGGCCGTCGCCCGGTTCCCCATCGCCACCAGCGAGATGTGGAACGACAACGAGGGCCAGCGCCAGGAGCGGACGGAGTGGCACAACATCATCGTGTGGGGAAAGCAGGGCGAGACCTGTGGGCAATACCTCGCCAAGGGGCGGCAGGTCTATATCGAAGGCAGCATCCGGAGCCGCTCCTACGACGACAAGACCGGGCAGAAACGCTACGTCACGGAAATCATCGCCCAGCGCGTCAGGTTCCTGGGCGGCGGCGGGGGCACGCGCGTCGCCCCGGAGGCGGAAGGGGACGTGCACGGGGAGTCTTCCGGCGGGGCCCAGACGCCGCCGGGCGACGATGATATTCCGTTCTGAGATAAGTTCCCGCCCTAACCTAATGACATGACACCGCCGAGGGCGCTTGTCATCCTGTCTGCCCTTATCGCGCCTATCGCGTTTAGCTTCACCCCGGCCCATGCTCTGTCCTGCACGAGACTGCAAGATACTTACGTCCTTGCATGCGATGGCCGCGACTGCGCGCCACGCTTTCGAGCGCCCGAGATTCCTGCCTATTTTGCATGCGCGCGGCGGGTCATCCTAACGGAATTCCCATCATCGGCCCTGGCTCGGATCCAACGGGTTGTACTAGCACAATACGGACAGCCGCCGAACGGGGTGGTGGAGGTTGTTCTCCGGCGTGCTTATCTACCCCTCAAGTACGATGTAGTCGAGGAATGGGAGGCCCGCTATGAAAAGGACCCGTATTATATTCTCCGTATGCGAATAATAACCGAAGGGGAGAAGGCATTTCGAGCCGCTCTGGAAAAGCGCAGCGTCGAGGAGGCGAGAGAGGAGAGGTTGGCCAAGATCAAGGACAATGTAGAAGGACTGCTTGTCGCGGTCGCCTTTGTCGCTTGGTGTGTCTGGTTCGGTCTGCGCATACGACGAAAGCCGAAAACGGCTCATTTAGGCCTCCCGGTCCGGGCACTCTTTTTTAACGTGTTGTTCTTTGGCGTCGCCTCCTCGATCCCATTTATCGCCGGGGCCCGCGTCCCACTTTGGCAATCGCTCGCAGCTCTCTTGCCAATTGTAGCCGTTTTGATCCAGCTTGCGATTTTTGCTGTTGCCCATTTCCGCGGCCGGGATTTGCCTGACGCGGCGCTCTCGATATAACAGCAGCCGACATGAACCCCTATCTCCGTAGATTCATCGCGCTATCCCAAACGGCCGGCGCTGTCCTCGTGGCGCTCATGGTCGGATACGATCTTCTGTACATTCCTTTCGAGCCGGAGCTGGTCTTTCTCGCCGCCTGCCTTTTCGCCGGCTCGGCGCTGGCGGTCTCGGGCGGCGTGCTGCTGGGGCTCGACCGGCGCCGGGGCTATCAGCTTTCGCTCGCCGCGCAGGCGCTGCAAATCCCCATGTTCGGCTCGTCCGCCTTCAGCTACGCCCTGGTCTTCGGCTTCGGCGCCTGGCTCTCCTTCGCGCTGTCGGAGGAGGGATGGAGCATGGGGGTGAATTACAGCATCGGCGAGCTGCATCAGTTGTATCCGGGCGGGGGGCCTGAGATCGCCGTCGGGATCAATGCGGTCGCGCTCTGCTTCGCTCTCCTCCTGTGGCGGACGCTCGCCCGCGGTGC
>DASWFA010000450.1:0-3515 GCA_036394475.1 Binatia bacterium | reverse complement strand
ACGCGCACCTCGTAGTGCAGGTGCGGGCTCGTGCTCTGGCCGGTGCTGCCGACCTCGGCGATTTTCTGCCCCTTATGCACCTGCTGCCCCGGGTTGACGTTGATCTTCGAGAGGTGGAGGTACTGCGTCGTGATTCCCTGGCCGTGGTTCAGCACCACGGTGCGCCCGTTGCCGTTCATTTCCCGCGCGGCTTCCACGGTCCCGTCGCCCGGCGCGTAGACCGGCGTCCCCTGGGGATTGGGAATATCGAGGCCGGCGTGAAATTCGATCCGCCCCGTCATCGGCGAGACCCGGTCTCCGATGCCGGACGTGATCCGGCCCGTCGCGGGCCACTCGGTGGGAATCGCGGCGATCAGCCGTTCCAGCTCCGACCGGAGCGCGTCGAGGTTTTGCTGCAGCGCGGTGATGGCGACGCGGCTCTTGCCGGAGATTTTCCGCTCGGCCGGAACGGCCACGTCGACTTTTTCCCTGAGCCCCTGCCAGCTCGAAAGCAGCGTCTGGATGTTCTCCGACTGGTCTTTCAGGCGCGCGAGGTCTTCGCGCTGGAACTGGTTTTTTTTAAGCGCGACTCTGAATTGGGCCCAGAGATAGTTGCCCAGGAGCCAGCTGCCGAGCAGCAGCACGATCGCCGCTCCCGACAGCGCGATGCCGACCGATCTTTGGGTGAAGTTCAGCCGGCGGACGCGGGCGTCGCGCGGCGTGAGAATGAGGATCGCGTAGCGCTTTTCCATGCTCAGGAGCTTTTTTGCGCCGCCGCGGCTTCGCCGCCCATCATCTTGCAGCCGCCGTCGAACACGACGCCTTCCTCCAGGACCAGCGCGGGCGTCGTGAGGTCGGCCTCGACCCGCGCCCCGGCGCGCAGCTCCACGCGCTCGCGCGCCGCCAGGCTGCCGGCCACCTTCCCGGTGACGACGGCGGTGCCCACGCGCACGTCGCCTTCGACGTCGGCCGTTTCGCCGACGAGGAGCGTGCCGGACGACAAAATCTCGCCGCGGAATTTTCCGTTGATGATCAGCGTGCCGGCG
Organism: Binatia bacterium; assembly: GCA_036394475.1. Lineage (GTDB taxonomy): Bacteria > Desulfobacterota > Binatia > UBA9968 > UBA9968 > JAJPJQ01. The sequence continues at coordinate 2,490 of DASWFA010000450.1, read as the reverse complement.
AATCGAAGGCGGCCTTCGAACTCACAGTCCTGGTCGAGGACGGAAGTCGAGCCCTGATCGGAAGCCTGGCCGTTGCCGTTTTTGAGCCACACCGGATACGCTCCTTTTTGCGACCTCCGGACGGTCGTCGAGGGCCTTGCGCTGTACGGAACTGGGCGTGAAAAAGGCGCCGTCAGCGAAACGTAACGGATACTAGTCAAAGTCATCGGAGCTTGTCAATACCGCTCCGCCGGCCTTGCATTGTCGATGGGCAAAAGTTAGGTAGGTAGGTCATGGCGCCCCTGGTGAGCGTGATTCTACCGACGCACGACCGCCGGAAGATGGTCGCGGAGGCGGTCGATTCGGTCCTCGCGCAGAGCTTCCGTGAGCTGGAAATCGTGGTCGTGGACGACGGGTCGGAGGACGGCACCGCCGCGGCGCTCGAGGCCCGCTACGGCTCCCGCGTCCGCGTCGTCACGCAAGCGCGGCGGGGCGCGGCCGCGGCGCGCAACCTGGGCGTCGGCCGCGCGCGCGGCGCTTACATCGCCTTTCTCGACTCGGACGACCTGTGGCGGCCCAAAAAGCTCGAAGCCCAGATGGACTTCATGCGCGCAAGCGCCGGGCGCGCGATCTGCCAGACCGAAGAGATCTGGATCCGAAACGGCGTCCGGGTGAATCCCAAAAAGAAGCACCGCAAGCCTTCGGGCGACGTCTTCCGTCCGAGCCTCGAGCTTTGCCTGGTGAGCCCGTCGGCGGTGTTGATGACGCGTGAGCTGTTCGAGCGGACCGGCGGGTTCGACGAATCGTTCCCCGTCTGCGAGGACTACGACCTGTGGCTCCGCATCGCGCGCGACCATCCGGTTTATCTGCTCCCGGAGCCGCTGGTGATCAAACGCGGCGGTCACGCCGACCAGCTGTCCGCCTCGACGTGGGGGCTGGACCGGTTTCGCGTCCGGGCGATCAAAAAGCTCCTCGACTCCGGCATCCCCGGCGAGAAAAGGAAGTGGGCGGTCGAGACGCTGGCGCGGAAGGCGGCGATCCTGGCGCACGGCGCGAGAAAAAGAGGGCATGAAGGCGAAGCTTTAGAATATGAAGCATTAATAGCTGATTTTGTTGGAGAATCAGTCGATGATCGATCAGGAAATCCAGGCCTACTGCCGGCGCAAGGGCTTCCACGACCATACCGAGGCGCGCTGGCTCGGCTTGAGTGAGGCCGACCGCGAAGCGCTCTTCGGCCTGGCGCGGGATCTCAAGGCCGGCGAGAACCATCTCAAAGACATTCTCGAATGGGTCGAAGAGATCGCGCTGCGCGACGGCACCGGCCTCGCCGCGCTTTTGCAGGGGGATCTATCGAGCATCGCCACCGACCCGCGCCTCGGACGCAACGACAAGCTGAAGCGTCTGAAGGACGAGCTCAAGCGGCGCCGCTTCCCGCGCCTGGCGCTGATCGAGGATGAGATCCACCGGCGCGTCCGCGCGCTGAAGCTCGATCCCAAGTCGGCGGTGAGCGTCCCCGCCGGTCTCGAAGGAGGCGCCGTCACTGTAAAGATTCAGGCAACGAGCCAAGACGACCTGAAGCGGCTGGTGGACGAGATGGCGCGCGCGGTCGACACCGACGCGATGCGGGAGATTTTTTCGTTGCTGAAGGGCGAGGGCATAGATTAAAGTCTAACGGTCGCCGGGTTGAAACCGATCCATGAAAAATTTTGTTCCCGAGGAAATTATCGTCGAGAGCGGCTCGGACCGGGGGCCGATCTACCGGAACCTGAAGCGGGCCTTTCCCGAGGTCCCTTTCGTGATCGCCGACCGGTCCGAGGCCGGGGCGCCGCCGCCGACCGCTTTCGGAGCGGCGAAGCGGAGGCTTTTGCTGGCGCGCCACCGCGGCGAGTTTTTAAAAAAATGCCCCGGCAGCGACGGCCAGGTCTGCTGCAACTATTTCGTCATCAACTTCGCCAGCAACTGCTCCATGGACTGCAGCTACTGCTACCTCCAGGAGTATCTGGCGGATAATCCGGCGCTCAAGGTCTTCGGCAACGTCGACGACCTCATCGCCGAGGCGGACGCGATGCTCGGCCGGCACCGGAAGTTTTTCTTCCGCATCGGCACCGGGGAGATCACCGACAGCCTCGCCCTCGATCCCTATATCGGCTTCTCGGCAGAGGTGGTGCCGTTTTTCGCCGAGCAGCCGAACGTTCTCCTGGAGCTGAAGACCAAGAGCGACTGCGTCGACGGCCTCCTCGGGCTCGACCCGAAGGACCGCGTCGTGGTGTCGTGGTCGATGAACCCGCAGCGCGTGATCGACGCCGACGAGCACGGCACCGCCTCGCTCGAGGAAAGACTGAGCGCGGCGCGGCGCTGCCAGGCGGCGGGCTACCGGCTCGGCTTCCACTTCGACCCGATGGTCGAGTACCCCGGCTGGGAGAGCGACTACCGCGACATGGTGGAGAAAATCTTCGCGGCCGTCGATCACAAGAGAGTCTCCTGGGTGAGCCTGGGCGTGCTCCGCACGAC
>DASWFA010000449.1:0-10161 GCA_036394475.1 Binatia bacterium | reverse complement strand
CTGCTGCAGGCGGTTTTCGAAGATTTCAAAAAAACGGCGCGCGGGCGCGCGGCGACGCCCACGCTGGATGGGAGAACCGAGAACACGGAGGCGGTGCCATGAACCTCACCGATTACGTCCTGCACCTGACGCTCAGCGTTTTTCTCATCGTCGGCGTCTACCAGTTTTATTTCTGGTGCCAGCGGCACGCGCTCGCGCCGGCGCGCAAGCTGAAGCTCGCGGCCGACGACTGGATTCCCTACCGCCCCCGCTGGGTGTGGATCTACAGCTTTCTCTATTATCCCGTGATCCTCTACGTCAACTGGACCGTCCGGTCGCCGGGCCAGTTCACCCGGATCGCCGGCAGCTTCATCCTGCTGCTGATTTTCCAGATGGCCTTCTTCGTCGCCTTTCCCGTGGCCACGCCCGAGAGCTGGCGGGAGAAAAACGCCCGGCGCGGCCGTTCCGAGCGCTTCCTCGCGTTGATTCAGCGCTTCGACTCGAGCGCCAACTGTTTTCCCAGCATGCACGTGTCGGTCGCGACGCTGACCGCGCTCTATCTCCATCCCCGGCTGGGGGTGGGGGCCGCTCTCTTTCCGGTGCTGATCGGCCTCAGCACGCTCTTCACCAAGCAGCACTACCTGCTGGACGTGCCGGCCGGCGCGGCGCTCGGCTGGGCGACGTTTAAAATCTTCGCTTATGTCGCTTGAAGCTCTCCTACCTCCCGCATCCCACCCCGGCTCGGCGCGCGCGCTGCTCGCGCTGCTTCTGCTCGGGATTCTTTTCGACGCCGCCTGGCTTGCGCTGCGTCTCCGGCCGGAGATATTTTGGGCGGGTCCGGACGGCGATCTCAGAGAGCGCATGTTCAGGCTCGCGCGGGTGGCGGCCGTCGCGCTGCCGGTCCTTGCGCTCCTGTTCAACCGGCTTGCGAGGCGCGCGCCGCCCGGCCGCGCAGCCCGGCTGGGCGGCGCCGCGATGCTGTTCGGCGCCGTCGCCATGCCCGCGGTGCTCGCCGCGGCCGCCTTCACGAACGTCAAGCTAAGGTTCTTTTTGCCCCTGCCCGCGCTGGACGTTTTTTTCGCGGCCCTCTCGGGGCTCGTGCTGGCCGGGCGCGGCGCGCCCCGATTGGAAAAATGGGGCTGGCTCTCGATCACCGCGGCCACGGGAGCGGGGCTGGCCATGGGCCTCTACGCCTTCGATGCGCCGTTCCTACCGCACTTTGCCGGCGCCTACGATGATTTTCCCCGCCGGCTCATACGCCTGGCCCACGAAAGCGCGATCGTATCGGGGATGGCGCTGATTTTTCTCGCCCGCGCGCTGGAGAAGAAACGGAGTCGAAGATGAAAATCGGATTGATCGCGATCGCCGGCGTCAAGCTGCAGACGCGCAAGTTCATCGATCTCGGCATCACGCTGCCGCAGTTCGTCAATCGCGGCCGCGTCATCGCCCAGCTCCCGAGCCTGGCCCTGCTGACGATCGCCGGAGCGACGCCGGAAGGCGTCGAGCTGGAATACCTCGAAGTCGACGACGTCGCGGCGTTCGCGGCGAACCCGCGCCTCGATTTCGACCTCGTGGCGCTCTCCACCTACACCGCGCGCGTCTTCGACGCCTACCTGGTGGCCGACGCCTATCGCGCCCGCGGCGTCCCGGTCGTCTTCGGCGGCCTGCACGCGACCGTTCTGCCCGGCGAAGTCGCGGACCACGCCGACGCCGTCGTCGCCGGGGAGGGCGAAGGGCTCTGGCCGGAGGTCGTGCGCGATTTCCAGCGCGGCGGCCGGGCGGGCTTGAAAAGAATCTATCGGGAGGCCGGGCCCGGCCGGCGCCGCCTCGACGAGACGCCGATGCCCCGCTTCGATCTCCTCGTCGATCCGGCGGCGCCGCCCCCCGCGGCCGACGCGTCCGCCACCGGGCAGCTGAACCGTCTGGGGCCGTACAACCGCATCACGGTCCAGACGTCGCGCGGCTGCCCGTGGGACTGCGAATTTTGCGCCGCGTCGAAGCTCTACGGCGCCGGCTATCGCCTCAAGCCGGTCGAGCGCGTGCTCGAGGAGATCGACGCGGTCCGGTCGCTGTGGCGGCGGCCGTTCATCGAGTTCGCCGACGACAACACCTTCGTCAACAAGCGGTGGTCCAAGCAGCTGCTGCGCGAGCTGGCCGGCCGGCAGGCGCGCTATTTCACCGAGAGCGACGTCGCGCTGGCCGACGACGAGGAGCTGCTCGACCTGCTCTACCCGAGCGGCTGCCGCCAGGTGCTGATCGGCTTCGAAAGCCCGAGCCGGAAGGGGCTCGAAGGGCTCGACCGCGGCAACTGGAAGGCCGGCCGGCTCCCCGGCTACCTGGAAGCGATCGAAAAAATCCAGCGCCGCGGCGTCAGCGTCTGCGGCTGCTTCATCGTCGGCCTGGATTCCGACACACCCGAAACTTTCGACGAGCTCGGCGAGTTTATCGAGCGCTCGGGCCTCCTCGAGGTCCAGATCACGATCTTCACGCCGTTTCCGGGCACCCGGCTGTACGACCGCCTCGCGGCCGAGGGCCGGCTGCTCTATCCCGGCGCCTGGGACCGGTGCACGCTTTTCGACGTCAATTTTCGCCCGCGCGGCATGTCCGTCGAGCAGCTGGAAGACGGGGTGATGCGGCTCTGGCGCGGCGTCTGGAACGCGGCGGCGCTCGCGGACCGGAAGCGGCGCTATCGCGCGATCCTCGGCGATCTCCGCCGCCGGCACGACGACGAAGCCGAGGAATACTTCGCCCTGCCGGTGGAAGCTTAAGCCGGGCCGAGCGTGGATATTGGCCATGGCCACCCGTATAATCGGGTTCGATGACCGACGTCCACGTCCACCTCGCCGCGCTCCCCGACGGCGGCAACGGCTGTTACATCTCGCCCAAAATGCTCCGGCGGCCGCTGTCGCGCTTCGTCGCGTGGAAATTCGGCGTGGATCTCCAAAAGCCCGCCGCGGCGAACCAATTTTATCTCGACCGCCTGCTCGGCGCGCTCGGCCGCTCGGAAAAAGTCGCCAGGGCCGTGCTCCTCGGCATGGACGGGGTCTATGACTCGGGCGGGAAACTGGACATGGCGCGCACCGACTTTCTCGTCTCGAACCGCTACGTCCTCGACACCGCCGGGCGCTACCCGGACCGCTTTCTCGCCGGAGTGTCGATCAACCCCCAGCGCGCCGACGCGCTCGAAGAATTGGCGCGCGCGGCGGCCGCGGGCGCGGCGCTGGTCAAAGTGCTGCCCAACGCGCAGTGCTTCGACCCGGCGGACCGAAAGTATCTGCCGTTCTACCGCGCGCTCGCGCGGCTCGGGCTGCCGCTGCTCAGCCACGTCGGCTACGAGTTCAGCCTCGCGGGCCGCGACCAGTCGGCCGGCGATCCGGCGCGGCTCCGGCCGGCCCTGGAGGAGGGCGTATGCGTGATCGGCGCCCACGGCTGCAGCCAGGGACTGTTTTTTCCCGAGCCCCATTTCAAAGTCGCGCTGGAATTCGTCCGGCGCTATCCGAGATTTTATCTCGACGCCTCGGCCCTGACGCTGCCCAATCGCGCCCGGATGCTGTTTCTCCTGCGGCGCCATCCGGAGATCCAGGAGCGGCTGCTCTTCGGGACCGATTACCCGGTGCCGGTGCTCGCCTATCCGGCGCTCGGCCGGGGCTACCGGGCGGCGGCGCGGGCGAATTGCTTCGACCGCCAGGCGCTCGTCCTGGAGAGTCTGGGAATCCGCTGCCAGGATTTTTCCGCGCTGTCCACGCTGTCCACGCTGCCATGGCGCTAGGAAAATTTAAGGACACGCTCCGCCGGCCCGGCTTTCGCCCGCTGCTGGCGACCCAGTCCCTCGGCGCCTTCAACGACAACCTCTTCAAGACGGTCGTCTCCCTGCTGGCGGCGGACCTGGCGCTCGGCGCGGGCGGCGCCGGGGGCGCGCTCTCGGTCGTGACCGCGGTCTATCTCCTGCCCTTTTTTCTATTCTCCGGCCACGCCGGCCGCCTCGCCGACGCGTTCAGCAAGCGGACGGTCCTGATCGCGGCGAAATCGTTCGAGGTGGTCGCGATGGCGCTCGGCTTTTTCGCCTTCCGCTCCGGCCGGCTCGCGCCGATGCTGGCGGCGCTTTTTCTGGTGGCGCTGCATTCGGCGTTTTTCAGCCCGGCCAAGTACGGGATCGTCCCCGAGATGCTCCCGGAAAAGGAGCTGTCGCGCGCCAACGGGCTGATGGAAATGACGACTTTTCTCGCCATCCTTCTGGGCACGGCGCTCGGCGGCGTTCTGTTCGCCGCCTGGAGAGGGAGCCTGGAAAGAGTCGCCGCCGTCATGTTCTTGATCGCGCTCGCCGGGACGGCCGCGAGCCTGGCGATCGCGCGCGTGCCGGCTTCGGGAGCGGCGCGGACTTTTTCCTTGAACCCCTGGTCGGAGATCCGCCGCGGCGTCAAGCGCCTCCGCGCCGACCCGATCCTCTGGCCCGCCGTCGTCGGCATATCCTATTTCTGGTTTCTGGGCGTGCTGCTGCAGCTCGACCTGATCCTCCTCGGCAAGGAGGTCCTGGGGCTCGACGACCTCCACGTCGGGCTGCTGCTCGCGTTCCTCGCGCTCGGCATCGGCGCCGGCAGCCTCGCGGCCGGCCGGCTTTCCGGCGACAAGGTGGAGCTGGGGCTGGTTCCCCTGGGATCGCTCGGCATGGGCGTTTTTTCCCTGCTGCTGTATTTTGCCGCCGGCTCGTTCGCGGGCGCGGCGGCGGCGCTTTTTCTGATCGCGTTTTCCGGCGGCCTGTTCGCCGTGCCGCTGAACGCGCTGGTCCAGCAGAGGAGCGGGCTCCAGGAAAAGGGGCTTTTGCTCGCGGCCAACAATTTTATCAACATGGCCGCCATGCTGCTGGCCGCCGGCGCGTTCTGGCTTTTGCGCGGCGTTTTGAACCTGGAGGCGGATACGATCGTCCTCTCCGCCGGCCTGTTCACGCTGGCGGCGACGGTTTACATCCTCGCCGTCCTGCCCGATTTTCTGATCCGCTTCACGCTCTGGCTCGTCACCCACACGATCTACCGGATCCGCATCGCCGGGCAGGAGCACGTCCCGTTCCGCGGCCCGGCGCTGCTCGTCTCCAATCATTTATCGTATGTCGACGCGCTGCTCGTCGGCGCCTCGGTGCAGCGCTTCATCCGCTTCCTGGTCTACCGGCCCTACTACGAGAGCCCGTGGCTCCACTGGCTGTTCCGCCTGATGAAGGCGATTCCGGTCTCGGCGGGAAGCCGGCGGGACATCGTCGCGTCGCTGGCGCGGGCGCGCGCGGAATTGTCCGAGGGCCACGTCGTGTGCATTTTCCCCGAAGGGGCGATCAGCCGGACCGGCAACCTGCTGCCCTTCAAGCGCGGCCTGGAGAAAATCGTCGAGGGCATGGACGTCCCCGTGATCCCGGTCCATCTGGACCGCCTGTGGGGCAGCATCTTCAGCTTCAAGGACGGCCGGTTTTTCTGGAAGCGGCCGGAGCGGCTGCCCTACCCGGTCGCGATTTCCTTCGGCCCGCCGCTGCCCGCTCCGGCGACGGCGCGAGAGGCGCGCCAGGCGGTCTCGGAATTGGCGAGCGCGGCGGTCGAGCGGCGGCGCGCGCCGCGCGACCTCCTGCCGCTGCGCTTTTTCAAGACCGCCAAGCGAAACTGGTTTTCGTTCTGCATGGCGGATTCGAGCGGGCAGGAGCTCACTTTCGGCGGCGCCGCGGCGGCGAGCCTCCTGCTGGCGCGCTGGATCGGCAAAAAATGCCCCGGCGAATCCATGGTCGGGCTGCTGCTGCCGGCCTCGGCCGGCGGCGCGCTCGCCAACATCGCGGCGCTCACGGCGGGCAAAGCGCCGGTGAACCTCAACTTCACCGCCGGGCGCGAAGCGACGGCCCACGCGGTCCGGCAGTGCGGCATCCGCACGATCGTCACCTCGCGCCGCTTTCTCGCCCGGGCGAAGCTCGACGAGACGGCGGGCATGGTCTATCTCGAAGACGCGGCGGGCGGATTCCGCCGATGGGAAAAAATCGCCGCGGCGCTCGCCGCCTTCGCGCTGCCCGCCCGGCTGCTCGTCCGGCTCTCTGGCGGCGGCGCCCGGGACGCGCGCTCCCTCGCCACCGTCGTCTTCTCCAGCGGCAGCACCGGCGTCCCCAAGGGGGTGATGCTCTCGCACCACAACGTGCTGTCGAACATCGAGGCGATCGGGCAGGTCTTCCGCACCGGCGCCCGGGACCGCATGCTGGGCGTGCTGCCGTTTTTCCATTCCTTCGGCTTCACCGGCACGCTCTGGTTCCCGCTGGTGTCGGGCTTCGGCGCGGCCTACCATCCCAACCCGCTGGACGCCAAGACCATCGGCGAGATGGCCGCCAAGCACAAGGCCACCATCCTCATCAGCACGCCGACGTTTTACGCGGCGTATCTGAAGAGAATTCCGCCCGAGCAATTCGCCGCGCTGCGCTACGCCGTCGCGGGCGCCGAGAAGCTGCGCGAGCCGGTGGCCGCCGCCTTCAAGGAAAAATACGGCGTCGATCTCCTGGAAGGCTACGGCGCCACCGAGACCGCGCCGGTGATCGCGGTCAACGTTCCCGACGTCGACGAGGCGGACGAGCATCAGATCGGGCGGAAGCCCGGCACCGTGGGGCACCCGCTTCCCGGCGTGTCGGTAAAAGTGGTCGAGCCGGAAAGCGGCGCGCCGCTCGCGCCCGGGCGCGAAGGGCTCCTGCTCGTGAAAGGGCCGAACCTGATGGCGGGCTACCTGGGCGAGCCGGAAAAGACCGCGGCGGTCCTCTGCGACGGCTGGTACGCGACCGGGGACATCGCCGCGCTCGACGAGGACGGCTTCATCCGCATCGCCGACCGCCTGGCGCGCTTCAGCAAGATCGGCGGCGAGATGGTGCCGCATTTGAAAGTGGAGGAGGCCGTGGACGCCATTCTCGGCGGCGCATGCGCGGTCGTCGTCGCGCTCCCCGACGAGCAAAAAGGCGAGCGGTTGGCGGTCCTGTACGCGCACGCGGGTTTTACCCCCGCGGAGCTTTGGGATAGGCTCCGCGAGACCGCGCTCCCCAAACTCTGGATTCCCAGACGGGAAAACTGCCACCGGGTAGAGAGCATCCCCCTGCTGGGAACGGGAAAAGTGGACCTGGCAAAAGTCAAAATGCTGGCCGTCGAGTATGCCGAAGGTTCGAGCGCATGAATCAGGCGCCGCCGTTCGCCCGGCGGTTGCGCATCGAGAGAGACATAAAAATGAACGAGATGGAGAGCCGCCGCGCGCCATGACGCTCGATGAAGCAGCCCTCGAGCGGGAGCTGAAAGCGCGGCTCGGGACGCCTTTCAAATTGGCGGTCGCCGGCGATCCCTTTCCCGAGGCGGAGCTGACCGCCGGGGAATCGGCGCGCCTTCGGGAGCTGCGCTCGACGGCGCGGCGCGCCGCCTGGCTCAGGGGCAGGGCCGCGCTGAAGAGCCTGCTCGGCGCGCTCGGCCAAAACCCGGACACCTCGAAAATCCATTTTCCGAGCGCCCGCTTTTCCCTGACCCACAGCGGCGACCACGCCGTCGCCGTGGGGGCGCTGTCGCCTTCACTTCGCGGCATCGGGGTCGATCTGGAGATCCACCGGGAGGTCCATCCCGACGCCGCCCGTTTTTTTCTCAACCGGCGGGAACAAAGCTGGTGGATGGAGCTGGAGAAATCCGTCCGGTCGCGGGAGCTGCTGCGTCTGTGGACGGTCAAGGAGGCCCTGTTTAAATCCGATCCGGACAATCGCGACGCGACACTCGCGGACTACGCCCTGGAAGATCCCGAAAAGCAGGCCGGCGGCGCTTTTGGCCCGGGCGCGGGAGCTCCGGCGATGCGCTATGGCTCTCTCCTGCTGCCGGACGCGGTTCTCTCGCTGGCGGTCTTTCCGGAAAGGAGCTTCCAAGACGCTGGAGAAAAATGAGCTCTGGGCGCCATTGGACTTGGTGAAAAGTCATTGCAACCCCGGTCGCTTATCGTTAAGTTGCAAGCACCCATCCCGCATGCTACAAGCGATTCCTTGAGGAGCTAAAAAGAGCGATGGACTACGGGAAGCTGGCGGAAAAATCTCTGGACGGGGAATTGCTCGCGCGGGAAGAGATGCAGGCGGTGCTCGACGCGCCGGACGCGGACTTGCCCGATCTCATCGCCGCGGCCTTCCGGGTGCGGCGGCGCTATTTCGGCAAGCGCGTGCAGATCCACATGCTGATGAACGCCAAGAGCGGCCTCTGCCCCGAGGACTGCCACTACTGCTCGCAGTCGTCGGTCTCCCAAGCGCCGATCGACAAGTATCCGTTTCTAAGCAAAGAGAAATTAATCGAGGGCGCGCTCAAGGCCAAGGCCGCGGGGGCCGTGCGCTTCTGCATCGTCAACAGCGGGCGCGGCCCGACGGCGAAAGAGATCCAGGAGATCTCCGGCGTCGTGCGCGAGATCAAGAGCCGGGTCGAGATCAATATCTGCTGCTCGCTCGGCCTGATGGACGAAGACAAAGTCCAGGCGCTGAAGGAAGCCGGCGTCGAGCGCATCAATCATAACCTGAACACCAGCGAGCGCCACCATCCGGAGATCTGCACCACGCACACCTACGCCGACCGCGTCGAGACGGTCAACAACGTGAAGTCGGTCGGCCTCTCGTCCTGCTGCGGCGGCATCCTCGGCATGGGCGAGACCGACGAGGATATCATCGACCTGGCGGTATCGCTCAGGAAACTGGGCGTGGACTCGATCCCGCTGAATTTTCTCCACCCGATCGACGGCACGCCGTTCGCCGGCGTCCATCAGTTGACGCCGCAGCGGTGTCTGAAAATCCTCTGCCTCTTCCGCTTCGTCAACCCGGACAAGGAGCTCCGCGTCGGCGGCGGCCGCGAGCTGAACCTCCGCTCGCTCCAGCCCTTGAGCCTCTACCCGGCGAACTCGCTCTTCGTCAACGGCTATCTGACGACGCCGGGACAGGAGGCGAGCGAGGCCCACAAAATGATCGCCGACCTGGGATTCGAAGTCGAAGACCGCCTGCCGAATTGACAAACGGACGGTCGGCGATAGGCCGGAGTAAGGCGATCTCTTTCTTTGACTACCGCCTAACGCCTTGCAGCCGACCGCCTTTCTGAACGCCGAGCCGCGCCGGAAAGGCGCATACCCATGGAAAAGATAGTCTCTCGTCTCGCGCGCGGCTACGCGCTCGCCGGTCTTATCCTCTCCCTGAGCTCATCGCTCTTCGCCGCAGAGGTGAAGCAAGCAAAGAGCGACGGGGCCGTCGCGATCATCGACACCCATGCCCATCTCATCCGGGGCTATCGCAGGAGAGATCCCCTTCCGACGGGCGCGGCGCTGCGCGCGATGGACGGCCATCGAGTCGAAATGGCGATCTTGCTGCCGCCGCCGTTTCCCCCCGATCACCCGGGCATCTATGGTCTTCGGGAGATCGCGCCGGTGGCCCGCGCGAATCCGGGTCGTTTCGGCTTCGCCGCCGGTGGCGAATCGTTGAATCCGATGATCCAGCGCATCGCGCCGGAGAAAGTCACGCCCGACTCGATCCGCGAATTCCAGCAGGAGGCGGAGGTCCTCGCGAAAGCCGGAGCCGCGGGTTTCGGGGAAATAGCGGCGGAGCATTTTTCCTCCGGACGCGGCAATCATCCCTACGAGTCCGCCCGGCCCGACCATCCCTTGCTTCTGGCGCTGGCCGATATCGCCGCCCGATATGGGATGCCGATCGACCTGCACATGGAAGCGGTGCCGCGGGATATGCCGTTCTCACGCCGGCCGAGCGGCGGGCGGAATCCGGAAACTCTCCGGGAGAATATCTCCGGCCTGGAGCGCTTGCTGACGCACAATCGTAAAGCGCGCATCGTGTGGGCCCACGCCGGCTGGGATCTGACGGGCGAGCGGACCGTGCCGCTGATGCGCTCGCTGCTCGAGAAGCATCCCAACCTCACCATGAGCGTAAAGCTCGACGAGAGCGGTTCCCGGCCGACTTCGCCCTTTGGCTCCGACGACGGGCTCAAGCCCGGCTGGCTTATGATGCTGCGCGACTTCCCGGACCGTTTCGTGATCGGCAGCGACCAGTTCTTCGATGAAGATACCGAGCGACTCGCTCTGGCGCGCAAGTTCGTCGATGCATTGCCGCCGGAGGTAGCGCGTGTCGTAGCGCGCGAGAACGCCAGGCGGATCTATCGGCTTGAGACGAAGACAAGGGGA
>DASWFA010000448.1:0-3179 GCA_036394475.1 Binatia bacterium | reverse complement strand
CGACGCGGAGAACCGGCTGTGGTTCGCCGAGTACGGCAACAACGGCATCGGCATGCTCGACCCGGCGAGCGGCAAGATCCAGGAATGGAAAGTGCCGCTGCCCTGGAGCGCGCCCTACCACGTGGTGCCGGATAAGAACGGCGACGTCTGGGCCGGCTCGATGTGGACCGACCGCGTGACCCGGCTCGATCCCAGGACCGGGCAGTTCACCGACTACCTGCTGCCGCGCGAAACCAACATCCGGCGCGTGTTCGTCGACAACTCGACCGCGCCGGTGACGTTCTGGGTCGGCAGCAATCACGGCGCTTCCATCCTGAAGCTGGAGCCGATGGACTAAGGCGATGACGAAGGTAAAAAGGCAAAAGTAAAAAAAGGAAAAAGGCCCGAGCTGTTATCAGTCGGGCCTTTTTTTCGTTGGAGGAAAGGCCATGCCGAGATCGCGGATCCTTCTCGTCTCACTCGCGGCGCTCGCGTTTTTCTCCGTTCGGTCGCTTCCTGCGCAGGACCGCGCCGGCGTTCTAACGGGCGTCGTCAAAGACGCGTCCGGCGCGCCGGTGACGGGGGCGTTCGTGAAGCTCAAAAACGAAGAGCGGCGCCTGACGTTCCTGGTCGCGAGCCAAGCGGAGGGCCGTTATTCCGTGAACGGCCTGCCCGCCGGAAAATATATCGTCCAGGGCATCGGCGGCGACTATCAGAGCGCGCCGTCCGCGCCGGTCGAGGTGGCGCCCGGCAAACCGGCCGCCGTCGACCTCTCGCTCACGGCGGCGCGCGGGCCGCTGCTCCCCGGCGCGTGGCCGGGACGGCTTCCCGGCGAGCAGGTCGGCGAAGGGGAGGGCGCGCCGCCCCCGGCCCCGCTGCCCGACGGCGCGGCCCGGCCGATCGTCGAAGCGAAATGCGTCGGCTGCCACGACACGCAGAGAATCGCCCGCGTCCGCGCCAACGGAGACCGCTGGCAGGCGATCCTCCGCAACATGCGCGCGTACGCCGAAGGCTCGACCGCCGCCAAGCCCCTGACCGACGACGAAGCGAAAATGGTCCTGGACTACGCGCTGGCCAATTTTTCCGAAGGCGGCGCGGGCGGCCGGCCCAAGCCGGACCCCAACAGCCGATTGCCCCACGCGCTGCTCAAGGGCGCGGCGCTCAAATATATCGCCGTCGAATACGAGCTGCCGAATCCGGGCGCCGAGCCGCACGAGGTGACGGTCGACCTCGCGGGCGACGCCTGGGTCACGCAGCGCGTCGGCGGCAAGCTCGGCCGGCTCGACGCGAAGACGCTCGCCTACAGCGAGGTCGCGCCGCCCGCCGGCGAGTCGCCGACCAACCGGCTGAACGCGATCAACCGCGCGCCCGACGGCAAGCTCTGGTTCATCGACGGCGGCCCGAACCGCCGCTGGCTCAGCTACGATCCGAAGACGAAAGAGTTCCAGGTCTACGCGCTGCCCAAGCTGAAAAGCGGCTCGGCCAGCGGCAACACCATGCGCGTCCACCCGAACGGCACCGTCTGGCTGAACTCGATCGCGGCCAACCAGGTGATCCGCCTCGATCCGGCGACCAGGGAGTTCACCGTGTTCGACGTGCCCGCGGGGATCAAGCGCGGGCGCACCGCGAGCCCGTACGGCATGGCGATCTCGGGCGACGGCAAGGTCTGGTTCATCGAGAACGCGGTCAACCAGATGGGGCGCATCGACCCGGCGACGGGAAAGATCGACGAGTACCCGATCTTCGTGAAAAACCCCGTCGCGCGCAAGGGCGGCATGGACGCCGACGGCAACGTCTGGGTCGGCCTCCACGGCGCCGGCAAGCTGATGAAGATCGACTATAAAACGACCAAGATGATCGTCTACGACCCGCCGACCGAGGACGCGGGCGTCTATTCGGTGCAGGGCGATCCGAAGAGCCCGCTCGTCTGGTTCAGCGAGCAGCACGTCGACAAGATCGGCCGCTTCGACTTGAAGACCGAAGCGTTCACCGAGTTTCCCCTGGCGAGCGCGGAGTCCGACCCGAGGAGGATCGAGATCGACCCGACCCATCCGGGCCGCGTGTGGTGGTCCGGCAACCTCTCCGGACGGATGGGCTACGTCGAGGTCTTGAAATAACCCGGCGGCTAAGCCGGCGGCGCTGGACAGCGAGCGCCGAACTGAAGTAAATAGGGCTCGATGATCGTCGTTTTGCTGATTCTCCACGCGCTCTTCGCCGTGACGCTGCTCGGCGCGGTCACGCACCAGGCGATCGGCGCCTGGGCGCCGGCCCGGAAGCCGGCGGGCTCCTTCGTCGGCCGCATGCGCTCGGTGCCGCCGGCGGCTTACGCGAACGCGATCGTCGTTCTCTACGTCGCCACGGCCGCGCTCGGCGCGATCATCTATCCGTCCTATCGGCTGAGCGTCCGCATCGTGCTCGAGCAGATGCAGCTCTTCGGCGCCAACGGCGCCTTCGAGCTGAAGGAGCATTTCGTCGCGCTCGGCCTGGGCATGCTGCCCGCCTACTGGTATTTCTGGCGCCAGCCGCTCCCCGACTACGCGCGCACGCGCGCCGTCATGACCGCGGTGCTCGCCTTCGTCGTCTGGTGGAGCTTTCTCGTCGGCCACGTGCTCAACAACATCCGGGGATTCGACACATGATTCCGGCGCGCTCTTTCCCCGCGTTCGTGGTTACCTTCGCCGCCGCCTACACGGTGCTGTACGTATTTTCCATTCAATACAACCTGGCCCTCTTCACGTACCACCCCGCGAGCGAGGAGTTTTATTTTCTGGTCAAGCCGGCGGCGGACCAGCCGGCGATGTACTGGTACGGCTGGATGGCGACTTCCGCCCTGGGCGCGCTCGCGGCCGCGACCCTCGCGTCGCTCCTCCCCGCGCCCTGGACGGGCCGCGTCTGGCCCGGCTGGTCGTGGGCGGCGCCCTTGGCCGGGATGCTCGTTTTCGGCTATATTCTACGAGGCTACTTCATCCGTTAGAATCGAGTCGCGCGAAGGAAACATGAAGCTCGCAATCCCACGCTCCGGGTCCGCCCTGCCGCTCGCCGCCGGACTCCTGCTCGCGCTCGCGGGCCCGGCCTGGCCGGGGGGAAGCTCGGACGAGCCGGACGTGCACGAGGACAACGGGCCGTCGTACTTCGGCTTCGTCAAGGAAACCGGCGGCAAGGCGATTCCCGACGCCAAGGTCACGGCGGACATCAAGGGC
>DASWFA010000447.1:0-4653 GCA_036394475.1 Binatia bacterium | reverse complement strand
CGCGCGCATCTTTCTCAACTGGCTGCTCTCCCGGGAGGGTCAGACGCTGTATCAGGAATACTCGGTCAAGTCCGGACAGTTGAACGCCAACTCCCGGCGCATGGACATTCCCAAGGACATCATCAGGCCGGAGTACCGGCTGAGGGACGACGCCGCCTACTGGGAGAACGGACCGGCCGTCGATCAAGAGACCGCCGAAGCCACCAAATTGTTCAAGGAGATTCTCGCCAAAAGGGCGCGCTGACGGGACAGGGGGAAAGCGATGCTCTCCAGGGAAGAAAACGAGCTGCTGACGCGGGTCGGTCCCGCGCGCCCGATGGGAAATCTGTTTCGCCGCTACTGGATTCCCGCCCTGCTGGCGGAGGAGATCCCCGCGCCCGACTGCGCGCCGGTGCGGGTGCGGCTGCTGGGCGAGGACCTGGTCGCCTTTCGCGACACCCGCGGCAGGATCGGCCTGCTGGACGAGCACTGCGCGCACCGCGGGACGTCTCTATTCTACGGGCGGAACGAAGAGTGCGGCCTCCGCTGCATCTATCACGGCTGGAAATACGATCTCGACGGCAACGTGCTCGATACGCCCGCCGAGCCGCCCGACAGCCAGCTCAAAAACAAAGTCCATCACACCGCCTACCCGTGCGTCGAGGCGGGCGGCATGGTCTTCGCCTACATGGGGCCGAAAGACAAAACGCCCGTGTTCCCGTCCTACGCCTGGCTCGGCGTGCCGCAAAACCAGGTCTACATCGCCAAGAGCCTCCTCGAGTGCAATTACCTCCAGGCCCTGGACGGCGACTGCGACTCCTCCCATCTGAATTTTCTCCACCGGATGTTCAAGCCGGACGAGCGGAGAAATTTTCTCGCCCATGAAGACCAGTCGCCCGAGTTCGAGATCGACGAGATGGAGTCCGGCTTCCGGGTCGCCGCCATCCGGAAAACCGCGCCCGGCAGGAACTATGTCCGCGTCTCGCATTTCGTCATGCCGTTCATCGGCTGCGTGCCGGTCGGCCGCGAGGTCGACGGCAAGCTCGACGGCTTCAAGGCCGTCTACCAGGTCCCGTCCGACGACGGCGCGACGTGGCGCTACGATTTCTTTTTCAAGTGGTCGCGCCCGATGACGAAGGAGGATTCGTCCAAGCGCGACTTCGTCGGCCCCGATTACCGGAAGGTCCGCAATATCGGCAACGGCTATCTCCAGGACCGGGCGGCCCAGAAGACCGTCAACTTCACCGGCATCGAGGAATTCCTGAATCAGGACGCCTGCGCGACCGAGAGCATGGGAGCGATCGTCGACCGGAGCAGGGAGCACCTCGGGGTGAGCGATTCGTACATCATCCAGGTGCGCCGGTTTTTGCTGAAGGCGCTGCGCGACGTCGAGGCGGGCAATGCTCCGCCGGGCGTCGTCTACGACCCGGCCAAGGCGGATTTCTCCCACATCCGCTGCGACGTCGCCCATCTGCCCGCGGACGTCTCCTGGCGGACGTTGTTCGAGACCAAAGCGAACGGCTGAGCCGATTAAAGGAACGGACTTTGACCAACGACCCGCGCTCCTATCTCACCGTCGAAGGCCTCAAGACGTTCTACGTCCAAGCCGGCCGCGGCCCCGCCGTGCTGCTCGTGCACGGCGGCTCGCCCGGCGCGTCGGCGCTGATCAACTGGAAATACAATATCGACGCCCTCGCCGCGGCGGGCTTCACCGTCTACGCCTACGATCAGCCGGGATTCGGCCATACCGACAATCCCCCGGACTACTCGATGGAGTACCGCGTCGCCCACGCCAAAGCCTTCGTGCGGGCGGCCGGCATCGAGCGCTTTTACGTCGTCGGCAATTCCCAGGGGAGCTACATCGCCGCGCGCTTGGCGCTCGAGCACGACGGCGCCGCGGCGTTCGTCACGACGCCGAGCGGCTCGCTGGCGCCCGGAGGCTCGGCGGAATCCCGGGCGCTGGCCGAGCGGCACGGGGGCGAGCTGCGAGAGTACACGCCGAGCATGGAGAACATGAGGAAGCTGACGCTCGGCACGCTCTTCGACCGCGGCCTCGCCACGGAGGAAGCGGTGCGGGAGCGCTACGAGATGAGCGCGGGGAAGAACTTCGAGGCGCAGAAGATGCGGGAGGCGGCGCCGAAGGCGAAGCCGATCCACGACGAGCTTGGCCGCTTGAAAATAAGAACCCTGCTCGTGTGGGGGAACAACGACCGCGGCGTCAGCGTCGAGCGCGGCATCTTGCTATTCCAGATGATTCCCGGCGCCGAGTTCCATCTGTTCGACCGCTCCGCCCATTGGGTGCAGTGGGACCGGGCGGAGCGGTTCAATCGGATCGTGGCGGATTTTCTCGAACGGGGGTGAACCATGAGCGAGATTCCCGAGATAAAAATCGACGAGGCGAAGAAAAAATTCGACCGGCGGGACTGCCTGTTCGTGGACGTCCGCGACCCGGGCTCGTACCGCGCCGCCCACGTCCCCGGCGCCGTTCACCTGCACGACGGCAACGTGCGACAGTTCGTCGAAGGCGCGGACAAGGAGCGCGAGGTGATCGTCTACTGCTACCACGGCAACAGCAGCCTCGGCGCCGCCGCCTATTTTCTGGAAAACGGGTTTAAAAACGTCGCGAGCTTGAGCGGCGGCTTCGAGGCCTGGCGGCAGGTCTACGAGCATGAGGCGGGATAGAATCGCATCGGGAGCTTGCGGATGAAACGATTGGTTCTTATCGTGCCGGCGCTTGCGCTGGCGTTTTCGCTTTCGGCCCGCGCCGCCGATCTCTCCTCTCCGGTCGGCTTGTGGCAGACCATCGACGACCATTCGGGCAAGCCGGGCGGCTTGATACGGATCGAGCTGGTCGACGGCCAGTACCAGGGCAGGATCGAAAAGATTTTTCCCGACCCGGGCGAAGACCCCAATCCCAGATGCCTCAAATGCGAAGGGGCCCGCCGCAATCAGCCGGTCGTCGGACTGAACTTCATGTGGGGCCTCACCAGGCAGGGGGACGAATATCAAGGCGGAGAAATCCTCGACCCCAGGACCGGCAAAGTCTATCGCGCCAGATTGAAGCTCGAAGACGGCGGCAAGAAACTCAACGTGCGCGGCTTCATCGGCTTTTCGCTCCTGGGCCGGAGCCAGGTCTGGCACCGCGCGGAGTGACGCGACGGGCTGATTAATTCAGATAGCCGCTGCCGCCGCCTTCGGCTCCGGCCAGCGCCAGGTTGTAACGGACCGAGTCGAGATGCGGATGGATCTCCAGGGCGCGGCGAAACGCGACCGCGGCCTCGCGGAACTCGCCGAGAGACATATGGCAGAGCCCCTGGCCGGAAGCGGCGCCGAAATGATTCGGATTGCGCGCCAGCGTCTGCCGGCAGTCGGCGACGGCGGCCGAGAAACGGCGCAGCATGAAGCGCGCGGTGGCGCGCTTGTTCCAGCCCTCGGCGAAGCCGGGGTCGAGCTCGACGACGCGGCTGAAGAGCGCCTCCGCCGCCGCGAGCTCTCGCCGCTGCATCGCCTCGACCCCGGCGCGAAAGACCCGGTCGGCTTCGAGATTCCCCGAAGCGCACCAGATGCGCCAGAGCAGCGCCTCCGCCGTCGCGGCCAGCTCCGGATCTTCGCCCTTGAGGGCGTCCAGCGCTTCTTGTTCGTTGGTCGGGTACATGCGGCGTTACGTCGGATTGTATCACATTTTCCGTCCCCAGAACGACCGCCGCCGCACCCCTATTCTCCTAACCTGCCCCATCTGCTAGCCTTAATCCTACCCGCCGCATGGGGCGGCGGGGATGCCGGCCCGGACAAAGGAGGTGCCAAATGAGGGCAATGACGAAGACCATGGCTTTTCTGATCGCTTCGGCTCTTCTTCCCGCGTGCTCGACGATGGCTCCGCGCGACAGGATGCAGGCGGACGTCGAACAGGCGGCGGCGATCATCGAGCGCTTCGAGTCGATCCCCGAGCGGGGGATTCCGCCCGCGGTCATGCGCGCCGCGCGCGGCCTGGCGATCCTGACCGTCACCAAGGCGGGCTTCATCGGCAGCGCCCGGGGCGGCACCGGAGTGGTCGTCGCGAAGACCCCGAACGGCTGGAGCGGCCCCTCGGCGATCGGCACCGGCGGGCTGGGAATCGGCTTTCAGGCCGGCGTCGAGGTCTCCGAGTTCGTGATCGTCCTCAACACCCCCGCGGCGGTCGACGCCTTCGCGCAGGGCGGCAACGTCACCCTGGGAGGCAACCTGAGCGTGGCGGCGGGCCCGGTCGGACGCAGCGCCGAGGGCAATGTGGCGCTGCAGGCGGCCATGTACAGCTATAGCCGCAGCCAGGGGCTTTTCGCCGGCATTTCGCTCGAGGGCACGGTCGTCGCCACCCGCGACGAGGTCAATGCGGATTATTACGGCCAGCCGGTCGCGGCGCGAGACATTCTGGCGGGGAAGGTCCGTCCGCCCGCCGGCGCGCAGACGCTGCTTTCCGTTCTCAAGCGATACTAACGGCGGTTTATCGCATTGCTCCGGGGGCCGATCTTAAAGCCCTCGGAGCCAAGGGCCGCCGGCCCGGGCCGGCGCGTCTCGGTGTAAACTTTTATGCCGAAACTGAACCTGACGATTCCCCATCGGCTCCCGCAGGACGAAGCTCTGAAGCGGATTCAGGGTCTGTTGAAGAATATGCGGGCCCGGTTCGCCGACAAGATC
>DASWFA010000446.1:0-10411 GCA_036394475.1 Binatia bacterium | reverse complement strand
GCTGATAGATCCGGCTCTGGACCAGGGCGGCGAGCTTGCCCGCCGCGCGGAGCTCGATCTGCCTGGAGACCAGGTCGGTGGAGAGCGTGCGGCTGAAGCCGGAAGGGAGCTTCAGCGCGTCCCCGGCGCCGGCGTCCGGCGCGGACGCGCCGCCGGCTTTCACGTTATGGCCGCACTCGCCGCAATAGTTCGGCGCGCCGGCGAGCTCGGCCTGGCACTCTGGGCATCTCACGATCGCACCTCCTGATCGAATTCCAACGGCGAATCGCGCTAACATAACCCCTTTTGGCGGCAAAATACAGGAGCGCGCGCCTTCTTTGTCCCGGCGCCGCCGGGGCGGACCATTGCGCGGACCCGGCGACACTGCTAACATCGCCGGATTGAATATGCCCCCGACGATTACCCCCGCCGAAAAGGCGCATAGGACGACGATAGATCGATGGAAGTGAACCGCTCGCCGGTCGAGTCGCTCTTCGCGCCGCTCGGCGCCAGGACGCTCGGCGGCGTCAACCACATGGGCGCGGCGGCGATTTTTTTCGCCCGGGCGTTCTGGCTGATCTTCCGGCCGAAGCAGATGCCGCGCATTATCGAGCAGCTCTCGCACGTCGGCGCCCGGACCATGGGCATCGTGTCGCTGATCGGCCTGTTCACCGGCATGGTTCTGGCGCTCCAGGTTTATTACGCGCTGGCGAAGTTCGGCGCGCAGGGCGTGCTCGGCTCGGCCGTGGCCCTGGGGCTTATCCGCGAGCTCGGCCCGGTGATGACGGCGATCATGATCATCGCCCGCGCGGGCTCTTCCATGACCGCGGAGATCGGCATTCTCCGCATCTCCGAGCAGATCGACGCGCTCCAGACCATGCGCATCGACCCGCTCGGCTACCTGGTGAGCCCGCGGATCGCGGCGGCGCTCCTTAGCTTTCCGCTGCTCACGGCGCTGTTCGACACGGTCGGCATCGCCGGCGGCTATTTCACCGGCGTCGTCCTCTTAGGCCTCAACTCCGGGACGTATGTCGATCAGGTCCAGGCGAGCGTCGAGGCGCGCGACGTGCTGGGCGGCTTTTTGAAGGCGGTGGTCTTCGCGGTCCTCGTCGCGACCATCTGCAGCTACCAGGGCTATTTCACGCACCTCCGCGCCGACGTCCACGGCGCCAAGAGCGTCAGCATCTCCACCACGTCGGCGGTCGTGCTCTCGTGCGTGCTCGTCCTGGTCGTAGACTATGTGATAACGTCGTTCCTGTTATAGGCCGAAAAAAAATGCTTGCGCGCGAAGGGCGGAGGTCCGCGTCATGAAAAAGTATTCGATGGAGACGCTGGTCGGGATTTTCATGGTCGTCTGCATTCTCTGCGTGGGCTACCTGACGCTCCGGCTCGGCGACGTTTCCGTGCTGGGCGACAAGTCCTACCCGCTGTTCGCCAAGTTCACCTCGGTCTCGGGCCTCAAAATCGGCAGCCCCGTGGAGATGGTCGGCATGCAGGTCGGCCGGGTGACGGGGTTCGCCATGGACCAGAAGGACCAGGTGGCCGTGGTCGAGTTCCGGATCGAAAACGGCATCAAGATATACGACGACGCGATCGCCTCGATCAAGTCGAACGGCCTGCTCGGCGACAAGTACATCAAGATCGACGCGGGCGGCGGCGGCAAGCTCTTGCAGGCCAGGGGGACCATCACGGAGACCGAGCCGCCCGTGGATTTGATCGAGCTGATCAGCAAGTACGCCTTCGGCGACGTGGAGAAAAAACAGTCTAAAGAAAGCAAATGAGGTGACGCATGAGAAAAGCGGTTGTCGGCATCGGTCTTCTGATTCTCTCGCTGGTCCCGCTGCAAGTCCGCGCGGAATCGGCGCTCGACGTGGTCAAGGCGCGCGTCAACCTGGTGCTCGGGGTGCTGCGCGACCCGGCGCTCAAGGCCGACTCGCCGTCGGTCAAGGAGCAGAAAAAGAAAAAGCTCCGGGCGATTTTCGACCAGATCTTCGACTACGGCGAGATGTCCCGGGCCGTGCTGTCGCGCAACTGGGAGAAGCTCAGCCCGCAGCAGCAAACGGAGTTCAGCGGGCTCTTCAAGACGCTCTTGGAAAAATTTTACGCCGATACGATCCTGTCCTACAAAGACCAGCAGGTGACCTACGGCAAGGAAAGGGCGCTGGGGGAAAACCGGTTCGAAGTCGAGACCAAGCTCATTTCCGGGTCGACCGAGACGCCGATCAATTTCCGCCTGGTGCAGAAAAACGGCGAATGGTGGGTTTACGATTTCTCCGTCGAGGGGATCAGCGTGGTGACCAACTACCGCAGCCAGTTCAACCGCGTCCTCTCGAAGGAGACTCCCGAAGGCATGCTGGTGAATCTCCGCAAACAGGTCGCCGGGCTGTCGCAATAAAGGACGTTTCCAGGTTGGACATTGCCCGGATCTTGGGTTAATTAATTCGGAGCGCCATGAAGTTGAAGATTATTTTGCCCGCGGCTTTTTTCTTGGCCGGGCTCGCGCCGCTCTCGTCGCTCGGTTGGGGCGCCGCGGCGCCCAACGCCTACGACGACGCGGTGAAGCTGCACGAGGCCGGCAAGATCAAGGAAGCGATCGCCGCCTACGACAGCGCGATCAAAGCCAATCCGCGCCGCGCCGAAGCGTTCGTCGGCCGGGGCGCGGCCTATGCCCGGCTGGGCCAGCAGGACCTGGCGATCAAGGACGAGGACCAGGCGATCAAGCTCGACCCCAAGCTGTCGCAGGCCTACTTCATCCGGGCGTCCGCCTACGACGATCTCAAGCAGTACGACCGCGCGGTCAAAGACTACGACGAAGCGATCCGGCTGAACGCGAAAACCTCGGACACTTTCCGGCGGCGCGGCGGCGCCTACTACGCCCTGGGGCAGTTCGATAAGGCGGTCGGGGACTTTACCGAGGCGATCCGCCTGGACCCGAAAGACGCCGCGGCGTACTACGAGCGCGGGCTCGCCTTCCGCCGGCTGGGCAAGCACGAGACGGCGGTCCAGGACTACACCGTGGCGCTCAAGTTCAATCCGAACAACGCGGAAATCTACAACAACCGCGCCAACGCCTACTACGTTCTCCGCAAATACGACCTCGCGCTGGCGGACTACGACGCGGCGCTGAAAATCGATCCGAAAAACGCCCGCATCTACGCCAACCGCGGCCTGGCCAAGCTGGGCGCCGGCCGGAGCGCCGAGGCGGAAAAAGATTTCGCCAGGTCCTTCGAGCTCGATCCCAGCCTCAAGCAGAAGCTCGAGAGCGATCTGAAAGCCAAAGGTTCCCTCAAGTGAGAGCTATGATTCTACGCATCGGAATATTCGCCGCCCTGTCCCTTTTGGCCGTCGCGCCCGCCCGGGCCGCCGCCGCGCCCGCTCAGCCGCCCGTATCCGCGCAAGCGGCCGAAGAGGCCCTGAAAGAAGGGCTCAGCCTGCAGGTGGACGGCGACGTCAAGGAAGCGATCCGGCAATTCGACCGCGCCATCCAGGGTAACCCTAAAAACGGCAAGGCCTATCTCGCCCGCGGCAACGCCTACGCCGAGCTGGGCGAGGACGAGCGGGCGATCAAAGACTACAGCGAGGCGCTCCGCCTCGATCCCAAGGACGGCGAGGCCTACCGCGGCCGGGGCGACGCCTACCGGCGGCTCGGCCAGCGCGACCGCGCCCTAAAGGACTACGACGCGGCCATCGTCTTGATTCCCGAGGACGCGGACATCTACCTGAACCGCGGCACGGTCTATTACACGATGGAAAAATACGAGTTCGCCCTGCGCGACTACACCCAGGCGATCCTCAGAAACTCCGAGTACGCCGACGCCTACTACAACCGCGGCAACACCTACATGGGCATGGGCAACAAAGAGCGGGCGATCGAGGACTACAACAAGGCGCTCAGCCTCAACGGAGAGCTCGTCGAGGCCTATTACAACCGCGGCACCGCCTACGCCAATCTGGGGCAGAACGACAAGGCGGTCGAAGACTACACGAAAGTCATCGGGGCCTATCCCAAGGCGCCCGAGCCTTATTACAACCGGGGGCTCGCCTATTTCAAGCAGGACGAGGCGGAGAAGGCGATCGAGGACTACAACGAAGCGATCCGGCTCGACCCCAAAGACCCGGAGGCGATCTTCAATCGGGGCATGGCCTTCGCAAAGATCGAGAAGTACGACAACGCCGCGCGCGATTTCACCGAGGTGATCACGATCCTGCCGAAGAGCGGCGAGGCCTACGGCCAGCGCGGGCTCGTGCGGCTCCGCCAGGGGCGGGACAAGGAGGGCGCCGCCGATATCGCGCGCGCCTACCAGCTCGACCCGAACTTGAAGAAGAAGCTGCAGCCCCTGGTCGACGAAACCAAAAAAGCCGGCGAGAAGAAGTAACGCAGGTAGAAGCTGGGAAACCGCTCGGTTATTTTTTGCCGAGCTTCGGCGCGAGCAGAAGGAATTCCACGAAGCGGTCCGTGCCGAACCTGCTGCCGTAAAACCCCACCAGCCCGAGCGGCAGGAACGCCGCCGTCAGGAGCCACGCCGCCCACGCGAAGTCGTAGCCCATCCAGGCCGATAGAAAGGGCAGGGCGGCGATCTCCACGCACACGCCGCTCATGAAAACCAAAAGCTTCCTTTTCCAGAGGCTCGTTTGCGAGCGGACCGCCTCCGAGTCCCAGAGGCAGAGCAGATAGCCTTCGATGAGAGAGGGTTCCAAATCGTCTTGCATCGCGGTCCTTTCGACGAACAAGCGGGGGAGCTTGCAATGCGGTAAATACCCGGGGAGTGTAACGGAGGCGCGCGGGCAAATCAAGCCGAAAAATTAAAAAAGCCCAAATGGACATTTTAAACCGCTTGGGATAAGAAGGGCTCGGCAGGCAACGGACGGAGGGGATTATTTGCCATGAAAAATTTTAACGGCGCCGCGCGGCTGCTTTTCGCTCTGCTGGCGGTCTTTTTTCTCGGCTCGATCGAGCGCGCGGCGGCGCAGCCGGCCAGCGTGGAGGCGGCCAAAAAGGAAGGGGCCGTGATCGTCTACGGCACGGCGACGCCGCAGGCGATGGACGTGATCAACAAGGGGTTCGAGAAAAAATACGGCGTCCGCGTGGAATACTGGCGCGCCTCGGCGACCGGCGTCGCGGACCGGGCGCTCAACGAGTGGCGCGCCGGCCGTCCCGGCTTCGACGTGGTGGAGGCGAGCCGGGGCGTGCAGCAGATCATGAAAAAGGCGGGGCTGTTCGCCCGCTACGCGCCGCCGTCCGCCGAAAAGTTCCCCCCGCAGTTCAAGGAAAAAGACGAGCTCGGCACGCCGTGGCGCATGCTGCCGATCGGCATCATCTACAACACGGAGCTGGTCAAGGCGGCCGACGCGCCGAAATCGCTCGAAGATCTTTTGCATCCCAGGTGGAAGGGCAAGCTCGCCATGCCCGATCCCTCGTCGCACACGACCACGGCGCAGTTTTTATGGAACCTGAAAAAATTCTCGGGCGATAAATGGCCGGGGTTCGTCAAAGGCCTGGCGCAGCAGCAGCCGCTGCTCGTCGAGTCGCTGACGCCGGTGATCAACGCGCTCATCAAGGGCGAGGCGCACGTCGGCATCGGCCTCATCAACACCGTCACGCAGTTCAAAGGCCCGGTCGCCTACGCGCCGATCGAGCGCTACCTCGCCGATCCGAGTCTGATGAATTTCGGCGCCAAGGCGGCGCATCCCAACGCGGCGAAGCTCTACATCGACTACGCCTGCTCGCCGGAAGGGCAGGAGGCGTTCGCCAGGACCGGCGAGTTCGTGCTCTCCCCGGGCGTCTACCCGGCGATCAACGACGCCGACAAAGTCGCCGCCCGGGTCGTCTTCATGGACAACCCGAGCGAGGAGGAATTTAAAACCCTGATGGCGGATTTTCGGGGCGTGTTTTTCGGGAAGTAGGGAATCTCGGTCTTCGCATGTGATGATTCACGGCGTCAAGTCTCAAATGGTCCGGCATGCATTGGCCCTTGCGCTGATTGGATGCCTTCCACTCGCCGCGTGCAACCGGGCGGCGCTGCGAATTCCGGGAGCCTCACTCTCATTTCCGGCAACGGCGACCGCCTACGCGGCGCCGAAGACTTATCCCTATGAGGTTGCCGTCGCAATACCCGTCGACCTTCGACCGGACCACTATGGCGAGCGCGTGGCGGGAACGCGCTGGACCGGCTGCGAAACAGATTCGTTTGCGGGAAACGAAGCGATGGCGGTCATTCATGACCGCCTCTCGACGGAGCTGGCGGCCTCGAAGCTCTTCGCCACTGTGCGCCGGGGAGAGCCCGCCGCCCGCGATCTGGTGGTGCGTCCGGAGGTCCACGTTTTCTGTTCCCAGGTAGTCGGCTTCATCTATGGGCGCGTCGCCGGAATCACGGCGCTGAATATCATCATCGAGCGCGACGGGCGGGCGCTGTTCAAGCAGAAATTCGAGCGCGTGGTCACCGACGCCGATCCGCAATACACAGGCTCGCAAGTCAGTTTTATCGAGCAGGCGATGCGCGTTACCATGGCGGACAGCCTGCGAGAGCTGCTGCGGGATCTTCTACTGCGACTGGAGCGCGAAGCTCCGGGTTGGAGCAACTAGAGGAACCTCTCCAAACTGCTCATGTCACCGGACGTCGAGCTACAACGGCGTCGTGCTCGACGGCGGTCTTCTATGGCGCGTCGCCTGCTCGTAGGCGTAGGCGAGCTTGATCATGTTGCCGTCGTCGTAGGGCCGGCCGAGGAAGCAGACGCCGGCGGGCAGGTTGTCGCGGGTTACAGTTAGCAGGTCTTATTTTTCTATGCAGCCCGCGAAGTGGCGATGATCCTTGAAAGCTCGCGCTCGGTGGTTCCCAGGATAAGCAGCGAGCGAATCAGCAAATCCAGGGAAACCGATGGGTCGCCAGCTTCCATTTTAGCGATGCGCGACTGGCTCGATTTGAGCGTCTTTGCAAGTTTCGCCTGTGAAAGGTGATTCCTGTGCCGGTGTTCGCGAAGACTTTTGGCAAGCCTTAGCTTGAGCTCGATGTACGCGGTCTCCTCATCGGAAAGCCCGAGAAATTCCTTGACGCTTCCGACCCTCCATCCTTTAGCTTCCAGCCTTTTTTTCTTTTCTTCACGCATCTTCATAGTCCTTTAGCCTTTTTTTGCATGCTTGGATGACTGCGCGGGGTGTCTGCGCGGTCTTTTTATTAAAGACTTCCAAGACCACGATGGCGTCCGAATCGGTTCGATACAGAATGCGCCATGTTCCTCCGGCATCGTTCACGCGCAGTTCATGGCAGCGTGGACCCACGGATGGCATCGGTCTCGAGTGGGGCATTCCGAGCATTTCTCCCTTCTGCAAACGCCGCAAAAGATAGCCGGCCTCAACTCTTGCGGCCGGGGAGAGAGGCGGAGTTTTTATTTCTCCATGCAGCCAGACGAGAGGTTTTTCGAGGAGGTCCACCCGGAAACATAATATGTCAGATATGACATAATGTCAACGCCGGGCCGCGGTACTATCCAAACGGTTTTTTTTTGGAGTTACAGCGGCGTCGTGCTCGACGGCGGTCTTCTATGATGCGTCGCCTGCTCGTAGGCGTAGGCGAGCCGGATCATGCTGCCGTCGTCGTAGGGACGGCCGAGGAAGCAGATGCCGGCGGGCAGGTTGTCGCGGGTGTAGCCGGCCGGGACGACGATCGAGGGCGCGAAGACGAGGAAGGTGTTCAAGTGCGGCGCGCCTTTCTGATCGACGAAGGGCGGCTTGAAGGCGTCGGCGATCAGCGTCGGCTGGTGCTCGACCGCCTTGTGCACGACGGCGTCGAGCCGGTGGTCGGCCATCACTTTTAAAAAGTTGGTCGTCAGCTCCTCGCGCGCCAGCAGGTACTCGTAATGCTTGGCCGGATCCTCGGCCCGGGTCCATCGCTGCTGCGAGCGGCGCATCACTTTAGGAAAATCCGGCGACTTGGTCGCCTCCTGCCGGGAGGCGAACGGCGCGCGGGCGCTCCGGCCGAAATAAAGCTTGAACCCGTCCTCCGCGTTGACGTAGCTGCCCGAGCGTTTCGCGAGAAGAGCGTTCAGGTTCGGAATCACGACCGGATCGACGATCTCCGCGCCGGCTTTTTTCATCTCGGCCACGGCTTTGTCGAAGACCTCTTCGATCTTCTTGAAATCCTCCGTGCCGGGCTCGGTCTCGAATCCCATCGGCTCGCGGAGGACGCCGATGCGCTTTCCCTTGAGCCCGTTCGGGTCGAGAAATGTCGTGTAGCTCTCCGGCGCGCGGCCGACGCCCTGCGCCGTGACCGGGTCTTCCGGGTCGTAGCCGACCATGGCGTCCAACAGGACGGCCAGGTCTGTGACCGTGCGCGCCATCGGGCCGAGCGAGCCGGCAATCTCCGGCCAGCCGGCGAAGACGCCGCCGCGGCTCACGAGGCCGGCCGTCGGCCGCATGCCGGCGATCGAGTTCCAGGTGGCCGGCCGGCGAATCGAGGCGAAGCCCTCCTGGCCCATTCCCACGGTGGCGTAGTTCGCCGCGACGCTCGCGGCCGAGCCGCCGGAGGAGCCGCCGGCGGTGCGCGCCAGATCGTACGGGTTCTTGGTCGAGCCGAAGAGCGAGCCGTGCGTGTCGCCGCCGCCCAGCTCGCCGAGCGTCGCCTTGGCCAGAATGATCGCGCCGGCCTTTTTGAGCTTCTCCACGACGAAGGCGTCGCGGTCGGGGTGGTAGTCCTTGAAGAGGAGCGAGCCGAGAGTCGTCGGCATGCCCTTGGCGTCGGCCTGGTCCTTGACGACGATCGGAATGCCGTGCAGCGGCCCGACGAAGCCGCCGGCTTTGTACGCGGCGTCGAGGCGGTCGGCTTCATCGAGCGCCTTGGGGTTGACCGTGATGATCGCGTTCAGCGCCGGGCCTTTTTTGTCGTACGCCTCGATGCGGTCGAGATACATCCCGACCAGCTGGCGCGCCGTCAACCGGCCCGATTGGTAGGCGGCGTGGACGTCGGCGATCGTCGTCTCGAGCAAGTTGAAGGCTGCCATCCGGTTCCCCCCGCGTAGTGAAATGGTAAGCGCGCTCTATTTCTCTTTTTCTTTTTTCTCGCCGAGCGGCTCGACTTCGAGAAAGCCGTGCTCGGAGATGTCGAAAAAGTTGCCGTCCGGGTCCGAGGCGCGGGTCTCGGCGAAGGGGCGCCCGTTGGGGCGGGACTTCGGCAGCCTGGGGTGGTTCCGCTTCTTCAGCTTCTCCACCACCGCCTCGCCGCTCTCGACCTCGAAGCCGAAGTGGTAAAAGCCGTTGGGCGACTGCTGCTCGTGGTTGGGGAGGATGGCGAGGTTGAAGTAGCCGTCGGTCAGATAGATCGCGCCGCCCTCTTTTTTGTCCTTGTGCAGCACCGTCAGGTCGAAGACGTCCATGTAAAACGACGCCAGCTTGCCGGTGTCTTCCGTGCGGATCGCCAGGTGGCGGATTTTAGCCATGACTCCTCCTTGGAATCGGTTGCGGTCACTTCGACGGGTATCGCTTCGCCATCTCCCCGAAGAAGTTTTCTTTATCGAGTTCCGACAAAAAGCTCAAGTCGACGAACTGCTCCGGCAGCGCGCCCTTCGCCTGCGGCATCTGCGGCGCCAGCATGTCGAGCATGAACTGGATGCCCTTGAGCGTGGGATAGGGGCGCTTGGGAATCGTCTTCAAGTAGTTCTGATAAGAGTTTTCCAGCACCTCGGGGTCGCTTGTCCGCATGTACTTGGCGAAGACTTTCTCGGATTCCGGCTTGTTGGCGTGGATGAAATGGATCGACTCGATGTAGCCCTTGAGCGCGGCCTTCACGGTGTCGCGGCTGCTCTTGATGTAGGCCCGCGAGGTGGCGAGCCCGTTGCCCTGGACCTCGACGCCGAGGTCGGCGACGTTGAAGAGCTCGTTGAGGCCCATGCGCCGCGCCACCGGCGCCGTGGACAGGTTGAAAAAGCAGGCGTCGACCCTGCCGGCTAAGAGCGCGCCGAGGCGCTCGGCGTCCGGCCCGGCCGGGACCAGCGCGACGTCCTTGTTGGGCTCCATATTCAAGTGCTTGAACAGGATCAGCGCCGCGTAGTGCGTCGCCGAGCCGAAACCGCTGATGCCGAACTTCTTGCCCTTGAGCTGCTCCAGCCGGGTGATCTCCGGGCGGGCGAAGACGACCTGATAATAATTGTTCTCGACCGCGGCGATCAGCACCAGGCTGAAGCCGGTGAGACTCGCCTGTATCACGGTGCCGACGTTGACGAGCGGCGGGTCGCCCGCGGCCAGCGCCTGGGTCGCGACCTGCCCGCCGCGGAGGAAAATCGGGTCCACCTCCACGCCGTTCTTCTTGAACAGGCCCAATTCCTTGCCGACCCAGATATGTGCCTGCGTGAAGGCGAGCGACGGATAGCCCAGGCGGATTTTCCTGGGCTCCTGCGCGAGGGCGGCCGGCGCGGCCGCGACCACCAGAAGCAGGGCGGCGAA
>DASWFA010000445.1:0-2385 GCA_036394475.1 Binatia bacterium | reverse complement strand
ATGCCGCCGGCGGCCGCGGCTGGATCTCGCGCTACGCCTGGGGCGACGACTACCACGATCTGGTCAAGCAAAAGCTCGACCTGCTGCTGGATAAAATAAAAGAAATCCATCCCGGCCCGCTTGAGGGCCGGGCGTTCGTCGACTCCGGGCCGGTGCTCGAGCGCGGCATTGCCGGCGTCGCCGGCGTCGGCTGGATCGGCAAGAACACGCAGCTCATCTCGCCCAAGAAGGGCTCGTGGTTTTTTCTGGGCGAGCTGTTTTTGAGCCTGGAGCTCGCCTACGACCGGGCGATCCGCGACCGCTGCGGCAAATGCGACCTCTGCCTCCAGGCCTGCCCGACGGGCGCTTTCATCGGCCCCTACGTGCTCGACGCCCGGCGCTGCATCTCCTACCTCACGATCGAGCTCAAGGGGGCGATCCCGCGCCACCTGCGCCCGCTCATGGGCGATCATATTTTCGGCTGCGACATCTGCCAGGAGGTCTGCCCCTACAACGTCAAGGCGAGCCCGGCGGCGGAAGGGGCGTTCTCTCCGCGCGCCGGCCTGCACGCCCCGGAGCTGATACCGCTGCTCGCTTTGAGCGAGGAGGATTTTCGCCGCCGCTTCAAGGGCAGCCCGATCCTCCGGGCCAAGCGGCGCGGCTTTCTCCGCAACGTCGCCGTCGCGCTCGGCAATCTCAAAAGCGAGGCCGCGGTGCCGGCGTTGACCCATGCGCTGAACGACGACGAGCCGCTGGTGCGCCGCCACGCCGCCTGGGCGCTGGGGGAGATCGGCACGGGCGCGTCGCGCAGCCGGCTGGCGGAGCGCCTCGACCTCGAGCCGGACCCGGAAGTGAAAGAGGAGATCGCCGCGGCGCTCGCGGGCGCCGCCGCAGAGTGAGCCTTACTTTTCGCCGAGCGCTTTTTGCAGCGCGGCCGCCAGGGCGGGGGATATCCGGGCGACTTTTCCCCGCCGGTCGAGGCAGGCGTGGCGCGTCCAGCCCTCCGCCAGGAGCGCGGCGTCTTTTTCGCGGGCGATCTTGTAGCCGAAAACCAGCGTCGCGCGCCCCAGCTCCGTCAGCGCGGTCTCGACGACGATCTCGTCGTCGAAGCGCGCGGGCTTCCAGTAGCGGCACGAGACCTCCGTGACCGGAAAGAAAAATCCGCTCGCCTCGACGCCCGCATAGGCCGCGCCGATCTCGCGGAGAAGCTCGGTCCTGCCCATCTCGAACCATCGGAGATAGTTGGCGTAATAGACGACGCCCATCTGGTCCGTGTCGCCGTAGATCACGCGGTAGGAAGAGAGATTTTTCCGCATGCGGTCTTCGCTTGCGCTCAAAAAAAACCGTCCCGAATATACCAGCAGGACCGCCTTGACTGGAAGGGTTGCCCAGGTACAATCTGAATATCTTGTGGAAAACCTGAAGGGGGGACGGCTATGAGGAACATTATCGTTTACAGTCTATTGGGCGCGCTCGTCTGGCTCGCGGCCGAGGCGGCGCGGCCGGTCGCGGCCCTGTCGGCGGAATCGGTCACCGTGGCGGATCAGGCTCCGGGGACCGTTTCGATCCGCAACCTGTCGATCAAGGACGGCGTGGTCTCGGGCGAGGTCCAGAACACATCCAACACGCCGGTCCGCGACGTGCAGCTGCTCATCCGCTACACGTGGATCTGGAAAAACGAGATGAAGCCCGGCGCAGACGACCGGAGCGACGCGGTTTATTATACCGTGGAAGGGGAACTGCCCCCGGGCGCGAGCAAGCCGCTCACCTATCGGCCGCCGACGCCGAAGACCGGCGGTCCCGACGGCCACTACGAGGTCACGGTCTCGGTCGCCGGCTTTACGCGCATTATTCCGCAGAAGTAGCAGCCGGCATCCGGGGGGTGGCCGGCCGAAATCAGTCCAGCTCGCGCTCGGCGAACCTCGCCTCGATGTAGCCGGGGAGGTTGCCGCGCCGGGACTCGACCTTCAGCCAGTCGCCCTCTCGGGCGACGACGTTGACCCGGGTGCCTTTTTCGATCCTGGCCAGCGCCTTATAGTGCAATCCGGGCCCTTCCCGGACGGATATGTCCGCCGTGGCCGCGTAGGGGCCCCGGACGGGCGCCGTGCGGGCCTCCTCGGGGAGGGGTTGGGCGAACCGCTGATCTATATATCCGGGCGGCCGCCCCTGCTTGGACACCACCCGTAGCCAACCGTTCTCTTTCCCCGTCACGTTGACCCGGGTCTGGGCCTTGATCTCGGCGATGATCTTGTGTCGCGTCCCCGGTCCGCTCCGCACCTTGACGTCCTGGGTAGTCAGGTACGGGCTGGTTTGCTCCTCGGCCGAGGCCCCCGGCTCCCGCGGCTCCTCCTTCTTGCAGGACAAAGGGGCCAAAAGGAGCGCGAGCAGGACTGCGGCTCGACCGAG
>DASWFA010000444.1:0-5518 GCA_036394475.1 Binatia bacterium | reverse complement strand
GACGGCCGCGTCGGCCGGCCCTTCGCCGAAAACCGTCTGCGTGGCCCGTTTGTAAAGATCGCAGCCCCGGCAGGACGCGGCGGCTTTTTTGAGCGCCCGAAGCGTTTTTACGGGAGGGAGAAAATCAGCCGCCGATCGGGTGGTTTTGAGCCGCTGGATAGCCATGAGCGCCGCCCACGGAGAGATCTGATTCCAATATAGCAGCCCCCGCGCGCGCATCCAGACGGTCGACATGCCGGACGTTGAGCGTGAAGGTCCCGAACTCCTCCTCGACGTCGCCGCCGAGGAGATAGAGATCGCCGCCGGCGAGGAGGTGGTAGTACCGGCGGTACGCGCCGGGGAAAAAAGTCGCCTCGTAAATGCCGGTCGCGTCCTCGAACGTGACGAACTCCATCACGTCGCCCTTTTTGGTCTGGGTCATCTTTTCGCTGACGAGCCGGCCCAGCAGCGCGATCGATTTGCCGGCGTGAAGCGCCAGGTCGCGCGCCGGCACGTATTTCCCCGCGAGCTTGGCGGCGCAGCCCGCGAGCGGGTGGCGGCTGATCGGGAAGCCGAAAACCTCGGCCTCGTCCTTGAGCTGCCGTTCTTCCGGATAGTCGTCCGGATTGGGCAGGCCGTCGCCCTCTTTTCCCGCCGCCAGGGCGTGCGCGCGCCACAAGAGGCCGGGCCGGCTGAGGCCCGCCGCGACGGCATCGAAGCAGCCGGCCTTGATGAGGAGCCGCGCCTCGGCGAGCCCGGGCCTGGCGCGCGCCCAAAAATCGTTTAACGAGCGGAACGGGCCCGACTCCCGCGCCGCGATCACGCGCTTGACGAAGTCTTCTTCCAGCCCTTTGATCTGCATGAAGCCCAGGCGGATATTTTTCCCGGCGGCCGTGTAAGCCCAGCGGCTCGCGTTGATGTCGGGGGGTAAAAACTTGAGCCCCTGCCGCCACGCCTCGGAGACGTAGGCGAAGGCCGGATAAAAGCCGCCCTGATTGCTGATGACGGCGGCGATGAACTCGGCCGGATGGTGCGCCTTCAAATAGGCGCATTTGAAGGAGAGCCGGGCGTAGCTCGCCGAGTGCGGCTTGCAGAAGCTGTAGCCGGCGAAGCTCATGATCATCTCCCAGATAGTGTCTATCTCTTCGGGGGACACGCCCTTTTTTTCCGCGCCGCGGTAAAACCGCTCGCGGTAGTCCCGGAGCTGCAAGCGCTTGTGCTTTTTGTTGAGGATTTTTCTCAGCTGCTCGCCGTCCGCCAGGGAAAAATCCGCCAGCGCCTGGACCACAAGCGTCACGTCCTCCTGATAGACCATGATGCCGTGCGTGTCCTGCAGCGTCTCTTCCAGCTTGGGATGGAGTTTTTTATGCGATTCGCCGTGCGCGCGGCGCACGAAATCGTTGACGAAGCGGATCGACGCGGGGCGGACGAGCGACGAGACCATGACGAGATAATCGAAGACGTCCGCCTTCTCTCGGAGATTTTCGGGCATCTTCGTCCAGAGCTTTTTCAATAATAACCGCGTCGCCGGCGACTCGATGTAAAAGCAGCCGATCGTGTCGCCGCGGCAGATCGCATCCCGGGTTTTTTCGTCGGCGCTCGGGTCCCACCCGGAGCCTTCGAGGTCGATTCCCGAATTTTCCTTGAGCGCCTTGACCGCGTCGCGCACGACGGCGAGCGAGCGGTTGCCCAGGAGATCGATCTTCACCAGTCCGGCGTCCTCGACCTGGTCTTTTTCCCACTGGAGCATGGGGATTTTCTTGGCGGAGATCTCCACCGGCGCGTATTTGCGGATCTCGTCCGGGACGATCACGATGCCGCCGCAGTGGAGGCCCAGGTTGCGGAAATGGCCCTCGACCTGGAAGGCGCGCTCGACGATCTCGGGCCAGGGGTCGGCGAATTCCTTCAACTCGCAAAGCGCCCCGGCCCATGTTTCGGCGGCCGGGTTTTCCGCCAGGCGGAGAAAATTCAGCCGTTTGAGAATGGCCGAAGCCGCCGCGCCGATCTCCTCCGGCGCCATGCCGTAGACCTTGGCCACTTCGCGGAGCGCGCCCCGGAGCGCGAGCGTGTTCTGGTTCGCCACCATCGCAACCCGGCCGGGTCTTTCCTTGTCGCCGTCGTAATTTTTGAAGACCCAGTCGACGACGGCGTCGCGCTCGTCCCAGGGGAAATCGATGTCGATGTCGGGCGGATCGTTCCGCGCCGAGTTGAGGAAGCGCTCGAACAGGAGGTTGTGGCGGATCGGGTCCACGTCGGTGATGTCGAGGCAGTAGGACACGATGGACGCCGCCGCCGAGCCCCGGCCGCAGGTGGTGCGGCCGCGGGCGATCTCCTCGACGACGAGAAAATAATGGCTGAAGCCCTTTTCGCGGATGATCCCGAGCTCGCGCTCGATGCGCTCGCGGACCTGGGAGCCCAGCTCCCGATACCGGCGGCGCGCCCCGGCGTAAGTCTTCTCCCGGAGCGCGGCGAACGCCTCCGCGTCGGAGAGCGCGCGGAAGGCCGGGAAGATCGTCTCTTTAAAATCCCAGTCCGTCCGGCACGCCGCGGCGATTTTGACCGTGTTCGCCAGCGCCTCAGGCACGTGGGCGTAGTAGGTTTCGAGAACCTCCGGCGGCATGAGCCAGCGCTCCGGCCCGGCGCATTCGCTCTCGGGCAGGCGCGAGAGCGTCGTGTTGAGATCAATGGCGCGGAGCAGGCGGTGAAGCGCGTAGCCGCCCGCCGCGGCGAAATGGACCTGGTTCGTCGCCACGGGCGGGAGACCCGCCGCCCGGCTGAACCTGACCGCCTCGTGCATCCGCGGGCCCGGCGTCAGCTCGACGTAAAGATCTTCGGCCGAGCTTTTTTGCCACGCCGCGAGCGCCGGCAGATCGTCCGTGAGGACGATCAGGCCGCCGCGATGGCGCGTGACGGCGGCGAGCAGAGCGAAATCGGCGTCCGAGTGCAGCGCGGAAACGAGCCGGCAGAGATTCGCGTAGCCGGCGGCGTTTTTAACCAGGCAGAGGGCGCGCCGGCCGCCGTGGACGAGCGCCGCGCCGAGGATCGGCGCGAGGCCGTGCGCCCGCGCGGTTTCGACGAAGCGGACCGCGCCGTAAAGCCCGTTGGTGTCGGTGAGCGCGAGCGTCCCGGCGTTTTGCGCGCGCGCCGCGCGGCACAGATCGTCGAGGGACGAGACGCCGCGCATCGGCGAGTAGAGCGAATGGACGTGGAGGGGGACGAACGGGGTCACGCGGCCCCCCAGGCGACGGCGTTTTCTCCGTAGCGCGAGCGGACGGCGTCGAGGGCCGCCGCGAGCCGGCGCATTTTTGCGTTCTCCCCCGAATCGCTTTCCGGAAAGAGCGCCAACTGCTTTTCCGGCTCCTCCAGCCCCTCCGCCCGGAGGATCATCTTCCGCAGGCGGACGCGGCGCCGGGACAGGCGGAAAAAGATCTCTTCCAGGCGCGGATAGATCTCGCACTCCCACTGGGCGGCGCGGTCGAGCGGCGCGCGCCCGGCGAACTCGCGGCCGTCGGTTTGAATGAGCGCGAGCCTGACCGTCCGGCTGAGCCGCGCGGCGGCGCGGAGCTGGCGGCAGATTCTCTCGGTGAGGCCGTAGAGAACCGCCAAGAGCGCCCGGTCGTCCACCTCGTCCGGGTCGAGCGTGTGGGAAACTTCCCGCGCCGGGCGGAGCGCCGCCGGCCACACCGGAGTGGGGTCGAACCCCGCCGCCCACTGCTGCATCAGCCGGGAGCGCGGGCCCAGGACCAATTCGAGATGGCCGAGCGGCGTGCCGGCGACTTTGCCGAGCGTGACGAGGTCCAGCTCATTCAACATGCCCAGGAGCTCCGGCGTCCGGCCGCCGTAAAGGCGGTCGAGCGACGGCAGCGCGGCGACCGGCCGCGGCGCGAGAAACGCCTTCTCCGCGCCGGGCGTCACGTCGCAAAGATCGAGCGGCTTTAAGATCGCATTGGCGGCGATGGAGGAGACGAGCTTATTGGTCGCCACCCCGGCCACGCCGGAGAGGCCGGAGCGCGCCGCAACTTCTTTTTCCATCCGCGCGGCGGCGTCCACCGCCCGCCCGAAAATCCGTCCGGTGCCCGTAAGGTCGAGATAGAAGCGGCCGGGGCCCGGCTCTTCCCAAACCGGCGCGAAGCGCCGGACCGATTCCCGCAGCGCGCGCTGGGCCAGATGGGCCGTCTCCGCGTTGAGGGAAATAATCCGGAGCGACGGGCAGCGGACGCGGGCGCGGGCGAGCGCCATCCCGGCATAGACGCCCTCGGCGAGCGCCTCGGCGGAGGCCTCGGCGAGGACCGCCCGCGGCGAGCGCGGCGCGACCGCGACCGGCCGGTCCCGGAGCCGGGGCTCCGCCAGCCGGGCGAGCGCGACGTGGAGAGTGGGAATTTGAAAGCAGACGATTTGCCGGAGCATGGCGCGAAAAAAATCCCGTGGAGCGTATCGCTTTCAATATTTTTCCAACCGGTTTTTACTTGAAGCGGCGGATCAGCCCGACGACGATGCCCTGGATCTCGAAAGCGTCGCCGGGCGCGACCCGGATCGGCTGCATCGTTTCGTTGGCGGGCCGGAGCTCGATGTGGTCTCCCTTGTCGTAATATTTCTTCACCGTCGCCTCGCCATTGACGAGCGCGACCACCGTCTGGCCGGTCGCGGCCTTGGACTGCCGGTGGACGATCACGAGATCGCCGGATAAAATCCCGTCGTCGCGCATCGATTCGCCCGCGACGCGGAGCGCGAAGTTCTCCCCTTCCGGCGCGAGCGGCAGATCGACGAATTCTGTTTGCGGCACCGGCTCGATCGGCTTGCCGGCCGCGACCGTGCCGAGCAGCGGCAGCCGGCGCGCGCGCCGGAGCTGCTCCAGGGCCACGTCGAGCACGGCGGGGATGCGCCGCGCGCCGCTCTCGTAGCGCGTGATCGTCATGCGCGCCGTGCCGAGCCTGTGGGCCAGCTCTCCCTGCGTCAGCTTCAATTCGTCGCGGCGGATTTTTTTGAGTGCTCCGGGCTTCATGTAACCAATGGTTACATCAATGAGAAAGGCCGGTCAAGCAGGTTTTTCAAGAAAAGCCCGATTTCGGTATCCGGCCCGCGCCGGGGTTTCTCGAAGGGCCGATGCGTCCGGTTGCGGACGGTCGAGCGTAGGTTTTGGACGAGCGTAGCACAGGCCCATCGCATCGGCCCGGAGAGAAATTCCGGCGCGGGCCGGGCTTTGCGCGGCGGCTCTTGACAGCGGGAGGACGGTAAGTTAGCCTTGAGTCACATAACTGGACCTTATCCAGAGTGGCGGAGGGAGCGGCCCGTAGATGCCACAGCAACCGGTTTCGTCGCAGGGCGAAACGCTGGTGCTAATTCCCGCCTCCGGAAAACGGGGGGAAGATAAGGTGGAGGGTGAAACCTCTTCCTTATCCATTGGAAGAGGTTTTTTTTTGGTTTTTTTTCGATGCCGACGTTGACACAGGACGAAATCGAGCGCTACAGCCGCCAGATCATGATCCCCGATCTCGGCGGCAAGGGGCAGATCCGCCTCCGACAGGGAAAAGCGCTGGTC
>DASWFA010000443.1:0-1676 GCA_036394475.1 Binatia bacterium | reverse complement strand
CCGCCGGGGGCCGGTTATTTTTCGTCGCTGCCCACTTGGATATCGAGGATCTCGGCGATGCGCTTTTGCAGTCTGAGGGATTTCCGCTGGCCCTTGAGGAGGCGGGTGACGGTGGATGGGTTGACGCCGAGCTTTTCCGCCAGGGCTTTCTGGCTGTAGATACCCCGTTCAAGCATGCGGATCTTGATTTTGACCCACTGTGTTGCTAGCATGGCAAAAAAATTGCCCTGGACTGGAACTTTTAATCTATATATTCTATTTTGAATCCCCAGTCAACGCCATATTCGTAAACGAATGAACAAGCCATTTTCCGCCCGTCTGGCCGAAACCGTCCGCGCCACCGGCCTGAGCCCGACCGAGTTCGCGCGCCAAGCCAAGGTCCCGCAGGGCACCATCTCCAAGTGCCTGAGCGGCCACGTGCCCACGGCGCGCATCCTGCTCCGCATCGCCAGGCTCAGCGGCAGGAGCGTGGACTGGCTGCTGACGGGCTCCGGCCTCAAAACGGGCGCGGGCTACGTCGCCGAGCGGCCCGCGCGCTACGGCCGCGGCGGCGCGGACAGGAACAAGCCGGACGAAGAGGTGTGGGTGAAAAAGCTCCTCAAGGTCCTGCGCGGGAAAAACCGCCAAAAGACCCAGACCATGAAAGACCTCCTCGATGTTTTGAGCGGGGACGAATAACCCGCCTCTCCGTTTCACGACCTGCCCGTATAAAACCCCGCAAAACCCCCGATTGACGGACCCGGAAAAGCGGTTGTAAGATCACGATGTATGACCGAGTTCATCGTGGTGCTGGTGACCGTCGGGTCGGCCGAAGAGGGCGAGCGCATCGCCGACGCCCTGGTCGAGGAGCGCCTCGCCGCGTGCGTCAATCGGCTGGGTCCGGTCCGATCGACGTACCGCTGGCAGGGCAAAATCGAGCGCGGCGGGGAAGATCTCCTCGTCATCAAGAGCCGGCGCGATCTGTTCGAGCGGCTCCAACAGAGAGTGCGCGAGCTCCACAGTTATTCGACGCCGGAGATCGTGGCGCTCCCGATCCTCGCCGCGAGCGAGAGCTATCTCCGCTGGCTGGAGGACGAGCTGCCGCATAGCTAAAGCCGGCCGTCTTATGCGCACGGTGAGAGAAATTTCATCCGGCGGAGTCATTTTCCGCACGCGCAATGCGGGCGTCGAGGTGGCCCTGATCCGCGTGCGCGGCCGGTGGGGCCTGCCCAAGGGCAAGGTCGAAGAGGGCGAGGGGCTCGAGGAAACCGCGCTCAGGGAGGTGCGCGAGGAGACCGGCCTCGAGGGAAAAATTGTTGCAAAATTAGGCGATATCACCTATTGGTACTCCAATAAGACCCGCGCGGGCGAACCGGTCCGGATTTTCAAGCGGGTCTATTTTTATCTGCTCCGCTTTCTGGCGGGCGATGTGTCCCGGCACGATCAAGAGGTCGAGGAGGTTTGTTGGTTTCCCATCGAGGAAGCGCAGCGACAAATCTCTTACCGCACGGAACGGGACATCTTAAACAAGGCCAAGGGCACCATCGACGAGAAAGGTTCCAGGCCGCCGCCGGCGCGGACGCGCCGCGCCCGCGGCGGTTGACCGGGTTAGACTCTCCGCTCGCTTCCATCGGAGACGCCGAAGCATGGCGCATGGAGCTAAAGAGACGGGCTTTTCGGTTCCTACGACATCGCCG
>DASWFA010000442.1:0-4234 GCA_036394475.1 Binatia bacterium | reverse complement strand
CGTCTTGCGGTCCAGGACATCGAGACGGGCCCGGGCCTTAGCGCCCCATTCGGCTTGCGGGGATTTTTCCGCCAACAGCGCGTACTGCCGCCGCGCCTCGGCGAGGTCGCCCTTGCCCTCTTCGAGGGCCGCCGCCAGGCGGTAGCGCCCTTCGGCCGCGAACGGACTTCTGGGATACTTTAACAGGAGCGCGCGCAGATTTTTGATCGCCAGGTCGAGCGTGCGCTCTTCCTTGGCGGATTGATAAAGCTCCTGGTAAATCCGCGCCGCGTAATAATGGGCGCCGTCGCCGTAGGAAGTCTTGGGAAAATCCTGCGGCAGCCTTTCGAAGCGCTCGGCGAGCTTCTCCCAGCGCGGGCGATTCCCGGCGGCCGGCCTGCTCTTGCCGAGAATCTCGTATTCCTTCTGGGCCGATAAATAGAGGTGGCCGTCCTGCCTGTCGGCGGCGCCGGCGCCGCCCGCGAGAACGGCGAGGGAGAGGGCCAGAATTATGGAATGAAGCGAGGACCGCATCGGCCTACCGGCTCTCCTTTTTCACCCGCTCGACCAGGCCGTCGAGAAGGTTCAGCGCCTCGAGCGGCGTCAGCTTGGCGGCGTCGATTTTTTTAAGCTCGTCGCGGAGCGGGTCCGCCGCGGCGGCGAAGAGCCCCATCTGCGCCGGCTCCTCCTGGCGCCCGCCGCGCGCGAGCCGCGGCCGTCCCCTCTCGTCGAGCTCGCCGCCCTCGAGATTTTTGAGGATCTCCCGGGCGCGCTCGATCACCGCCGGCGGCAGCCCCGCGAGCTTGGCGACGTGGATGCCGTAGCTGCGGCTCGCCGCGCCTTCGACCAGGCTGCGGAGGAAGATCACCTCGCCCTTCCAGTCCTTGACGGCGAAATTGAAATTCTTCACCCGTTCGTTGGCGAGCGCCAGGTCGGTGAGCTCGTGGTAGTGGGTGGCGAACAGCGTGCGCGGCCGGTGCGGCGAATCGTGGAGCGACTCGGCGACCGACCAGGCGATCGAGATGCCGTCGAACGTGCTCGTGCCGCGCCCAACCTCGTCGAGGAGAATCAGGCTCCGCGAGGTCGCGTGGCGGAGAATGTGCGCGGTCTCTTTCATCTCGACCATGAAGGTCGATTCGCCGCGCGCCAGGTAGTCGGCCGCGCCGATGCGCGTGAAGACGCGGTCGACGAGCCCGATCCGCGCCGCGGCCGCGGGGACGAAGCTCCCCATCTGGGCGAGCACGACGATCAGCGCCACCTGGCGCATGTAGGTCGATTTTCCCGCCATGTTGGGGCCGGTGAGCACGACGATCTGCTGCTTTTCCGGATCGAGCGCCGCGTCGTTGGCCACGAAGGCCGCGCGGCCGATCACCGCCTCGACGACCGGATGGCGCCCTTCGCGGATGGAGATTCCGGGCCCGCTGTCGACCTCGGGGCGAACGAAGTGGGCCGAATGGGCCGCCTCGGCGAGGGAAACGAGCGCGTCCAGGGTGGCCAGCGTATCGGCGGTGCGCTTCATTTGGCCGTAATACGCGGCGACTTTCTCCCGCACTTCGGCGAACAGCGCGGCCTCGATTTTCTTGATCTCCTCTTCCGAGTTGAGGATCTTCGACTCGTACTCCTTCAGCTCGGACGTGATGTAGCGCTCGCCGTTCGCCAGCGTCTGCTTGCGGATGTAGTCCGGCGGCACCGCGCCGAGATGGGACCGGGTGACTTCGATGTAGTAGCCGAAGACCCGGTTGTAGCGGACCTTGAGCGAATGGATGCCGGTGCGCTTTTTCTCGCCGCTCTCGAAGCGCGCCACCCATTGCTTGGCGTCTTTGCGGATCGAGCGCAGCTCGTCCAGCTCGGCGTTGAAGCCCGGGCGGATGACCTCCCCGTCTTTCAGCGCCGCCGGCGGCTCGTCGACGATCGCCTGCTCCACCAGCGCCGCCACCTCCGGCAGATCGGACAGATCGCCCGCCAGCGCGGCGAAGATCGCCGCCGGGCGGGCCTGGACCGCCGTCCGGATCGGCGCCGCCGCGCGGAGGCTTTCCTTCACCGCGACGAGATCGCGCGGCTGGGCGCTGCCGGCGACGATCCTCCCGGCCAGCCGCTCGATATCCTGCACCCCCTCGAGCAGCTCTTTAATCTCCTGGCGCGGCGCGTAGCTCTCCAGCAGGTCCTCGACGCCGTCCTGCCGCGCGCGGATCGCCCGCTCCTCGAGCAGCGGATAGAGCACCCACCGGCGCAGCCGGCGCGCCCCCATCGCCGTGCCGGTGTAGTCCAGGACGCCGAGCAGGGAATTCTTCTTGTTGCCCTGAAAGTCGGCGGTCAGCTCGAGATTCCGCCGGGTCGTCTCGTCGAGCATTAAATGCTGCGCGGCGGAATACGAATGGAGATCGGCAAGCGCCTTGACGGCCGGCGGCGAGTTCTCTTCGAGAAACGCGACGACGGCCGCCGCCGCGCGAATCCCCTGCTCCCATTCGTCGTCGATTTGCCCGGTCCAGAGACGGAGCGCT
The DNA here is from genome assembly GCA_036394475.1 of Binatia bacterium. Lineage (GTDB taxonomy): Bacteria > Desulfobacterota > Binatia > UBA9968 > UBA9968 > JAJPJQ01. Next base: position 1,754 of record DASWFA010000442.1, on the reverse strand, counting down.
CGCAGCCGCTCGACCGCCTGAGTGGAAAAACAGTGCGCCGCGACCGGGCTCAAATGGAGCGCCGGAAAATCCGCGCCGAGGCCGTCCGCGAGCGTCTCGTCCCCTGCGGCGAGAACGATCTCGCGCGGGCGCACCCGCCCGATCTCGTCCGCGAGCGCCGCGTAGTCCGCCGCCTCGGTGAAGCGGAACTCCCCCGTGGTCACGTCGGTGACGGCGAGGCCGTAGGTCTTGGCGCCGCGCGCGACCGCGGCGAGATAGCTGTTGTCGCGCGCGTCGAGCGCGTCGCCTTCGGTGACCGTTCCCGGCGTCACCACGCGCACGACTTCGCGCCGGACGACGCCCTTGGCGGTCTTGGGGTCTTCGACCTGCTCGCAGATGGCGACTTTGTAGCCCGCGTCGAGGAGCTTCCCCACGTAGGGCGTCAGCGCGTGGTAAGGCACGCCGCAGAGCGGGACCGCGCCGTCGTCGCTCCGATTCCGCGACGTGAGCGCGATGTCGAGGATCTTCGACGCCTTCTCCGCGTCGTCGAAAAACATCTCGTAGAAATCGCCCAGCCGGTAAAACAGGATCGCGTCGCGGTACCTCTCCTTGATCTCGAGGTACTGGCGGAGCATGGGCGTCATTTTGGGCGTGAGCTTGGTGGTCGGTTCCATGAAAGTCTAGGCCGCCGATTTTTTGCCTTCCGCCCGCCGCTCGGGCGCGAGCTTCGCGCCGGCCATGCGGCGCACCTCGCCGTCGAGCTCGCGCACCAGGTTGCCGATGCCGAGCGAAAAGACGAACTGCCGGTCCATCGCTTCGAGGATTTTCTTGCGGTCGCTGGTGAGGACGAAGAGCTTGTCGCCGTCGGTCAGGTAGCGGAGCGACTGGAGCGGCTCCGCCTGGCCGGGAAAAGAGTCTTTCAGATGGCTCAGGCAGCGGCGGATTTTCCGGAGGCTGAGCCCGTGGTCGCCGAGGTCTTTCACGACCTTCAGCTGGACGAGATCGGAAAACGAGTAGAGGCGCTTGGTGCCGCGCCCGCCGGCGGTCTTCACCGACGGCCGGATGAACCCCCGCTCGTCCCAGTACTGGATCTGCCGTAGGCTCACGCCGACGATGCGGCTGACCGTCTTGCTGTCGAAGGCATCCATCCCCACCTCCCGGAAAATGAAAACAAGAATGTTTTCAGGGCAGGATAGGAGGGACGGGGGAAATTGTCAAGGCTAAGCGTTCGGTCTTGAGGATAAGATCGGCTATGAAAGCGTCGGCGTAAAAGGTCGAATCGCGGGCAATAAAAGCGTGGATGGACTCCAGGTCCATGATGGCGGGCTCACCATAAAACCTTCGCCGTCAGGAGAACTTGCGTTTGACTTCATCATGGGGCACCAAGCGCCCCTCCTCCGCCGCCTTTTTACCCTGCGCGATTTTCATGCGTACGTAGAGCCCGTACATAGCGTCATGGTAGAAGGCATCCTCGGGTAAACGGTCGGCTATAGACCTCAGCTCCGACTTGATGTCTTCGCTCTTCATGACCGTAGGTTACGACTAACTCTCCCGAATTTTCAACAAGAGAAACCCGGGCCATTTTATGCCTTCGGATGCCCCGGATCGACCCAGGCAACCTCCTCCGGATTCTCGACCGAAGCGATGTCAAGGTTCACCACGACCGGCTCCTGGTCGCTCCGCACGACGACGCAATAAAGCGGCTCGTTCTGGAGCGCATTGATCTCCTGGTGCGGCACGAACGGCGGCACGAAGATGAAATCGCCGGGGCCGGC
>DASWFA010000441.1:0-11560 GCA_036394475.1 Binatia bacterium | reverse complement strand
CACGACGCTTTTCTTCGGCGGCTGGCAGGTGCCGTACCTGATGCGCGACGGCTTTCACTTTCCCTGGGGCGGCGCGCTCGCGCTCGCGCCGCTCGGGGTGACGCTCCTTCAGGTCGCGGCCTTCACGGCCAAAGTCGTCTTTTTCTGCTGGCTGCAGATTCTCCTCCGCTGGACGCTGCCGCGCTTCCGCTACGACCAGGTGATGCGGCTCGGATGGAAGATGCTGCTGCCGGCCGCGCTCGCCAACGTGTTCGTCACCGCGGTCTGGATCGTGCTCCGGCAGCGGTTTTCGCCGCCTTCCTGAGCTAACCGATGGCGCTTTTTTTCATCCTCGCGACGCTCTCGGTGGTTTTTTCGCTGCTCGTGATCGCGCAGCCGAACGTGGTCCACAGCGCGATGGCGCTCGCCGCCACGCTGTTCCTCGTCGCCGTCCTGTTCCTCACGCTCGATGCGCCGATGCTCGGGGCGCTCCAGGTGATCGTCTACGCCGGGGCGATCATGATCCTGTTTCTCTTCGTCGTCATGCTGCTGAACCCGGCGTCCCGGGAGGCGCGGCCGGCGGCCTGGTGGACGCTCGGCGGGCTGACGGCGGCGGCGCTGCTCCTGCAATTCGCCGGGCTGTTTTTCCACCGGCCGCTGCCGTCGGCCGGGCCGGCGGTGGCGGATTCTTTCGGCGGCCCGGAAGCGGTCGCGCAGAGCCTCTTTACCGACTTCGTGCTGCCGTTCGAGATCGCCTCGGTGGTGCTGCTCGTCGCGGTCGTCGGCGCGGTCGTGCTGGCGCAGAGGGAGAGCTGAAGATGGCGCCGCTCCATTACTATCTCGTTCTCGGCGCCGTGCTGTTCACGATCGGGGTCGCCGGCGTCGTCATCCGGCGCGACATCATCGTGATCCTCATGTCGGTCGAGCTGATGCTGAATGCCGTCAATCTCACCTTCATCGCCTTCGCGCGCTTTATGGGCTCGATCGACGGGCAGGTGATCGTTTTTTTCGTCATGACCGTGGCGGCGGCGGAGGCGGTGGTGGGGCTCGCGATCATCATCTCGGTCTTTCGCCACCGGCAGAGCCTCGACCCCAAGGACATGCAGCTTTTGAAATGGTAGGGTGACGGACCGGCTATGATTCTCCTGCGCATGATCCCGCTGCTGCCGCTTTTCGGCGCCGCGGTCAACATCCTCTTCGGCCGGCGCATGCAGCGGAAGTCCGCCGGGATTTTGGCCTCGGCGACGGTGCTGCTGTCGTTCTTCCTTTCCCTCCAGGTCTTTTTCCTGCTGTCCCCGACGGATGTGTTTCGCGACACGCTTTACACCTGGATCGACTCCGAGCCGTTCCAGGCGGGCCTCTCTTTTCAGGCCGACGCGCTCACCGCGGTCATGCTGCTCGTCATCACCGGCATCGGCTTTTTGATCCATGTTTACTCGCTCGGCTACATGGCGCACGACGAAGGCATGGCGCGCTACTTCGCCTATCTCAACCTTTTCGTTTTTTTTATGTCGGTGCTGGTGCTGGCCGACAACCTGCTGCTGCTTTTCGTCGGCTGGGAGGGGGTCGGGCTCTGCTCGTATCTCCTGATCGGCTTCTGGTACCACGATCCCGCCAACACGATCGCCGGCAACAAGGCGTTTATCGTCAACCGCATCGGCGATTTCGGCTTCATCCTCGCCGTGCTGCTGCTTTTCTGGGAGATGAGCCGGCTTGGCGTTCCGTCGCTCAATTTCGCCGACTTGAAGGAGGCCGCCGGGCGGCTGCCGCCCCACAGCGTGACGCTCGTCACGCTGCTGCTCTTCGCCGGCGCGACGGGCAAGTCGGCGCAGATCCCGCTCTACGTCTGGCTCCCCGACGCGATGCAGGGGCCGACGCCGGTCTCCGCGCTCATCCACGCGGCGACGATGGTGACCGCGGGCGTTTACATGACGGCGCGGCTCAACTTCCTGTTCACGCTCGCGCCCGCGACGCTCGGGTTGATCGCGCTCATCGGCGCCGCCACCGCGCTTTTCGCCGCGACGATCGCCGTGGCGCAAAACGACATCAAGCGGGCGCTCGCCTACTCCACGGTGAGCCAGCTCGGCTACATGTTTCTCGCCGCCGGCGTGGGCGCGTTCAGCGCGGCGGTTTTCCATCTGTTCACGCACGCTTTTTTCAAGGCCTGCCTGTTTCTCGGCGCGGGCAGCGTGATCCACGCCATGGGCGGCGAGCAGGACATGAACAGGATGGGCGGGCTCCGCCGCCGCCTGCCCGTGACCTATTGGACCTATCTCATCGCCGCTCTGGCGATCTCCGGCGCGCCGCTCACGGCGGGATTCTTTTCCAAAGACCGGATTCTCTGGGAGGCCTATTCCAGCCCGCTGGGCTCGTCCCATCTCTGGCTTGTCGGCTGGATCACCGCCGGCCTCACCGCGTTTTACATGTTCCGGCAGTTCTTCCTGGTGTTTCACGGCCCGAGCCGCGCGCCGGAGAGCGTCGCGGCCCATGTCCACGAGTCGCCCGCGTCCATGACGATTCCGCTGATCGTGCTCGCGCTCGGCTCGATCTTCGCCGGCTGGCTCGGGGCGCCGTGGAAAAACGTCTGGGACCCCTGGCTCGAGCCGGTTTTGGGCGCTCCCGTGGCGGCCGGGCATGGGGCGGCGGCGGACGAGACCTTTCTCACGCTCCTCACCGTGGGGATCGCCGCGGTAGGAATCCTGCTGGCATTTTTTCTCTACGGCCGCCGGAGCCGCATCGCGGAGCGGCTTTCCGCGACCGCGTTGTATCGGGTTCTGGCGCATAAATATTACGTCGATGAACTATACGACTTCCTCCTCGTCCGCCCGTTGACCGCGGGCGCGGGCTGGCTGGCGCGGCGCTTCGATCCGGCGGTCGTCGACGGCGCGGTCAACGGCGTCGCCGCGGCCGTGCGCGCGGTGAGCTTGTCGTGGCGGCGGCTTCAGACCGGCAACGTGCAGCATTACCTGTTCGCTTTTTTGGCCGGGACCATCGTGGTGTTTGTCTACTTGCTGGGGTGGTGAGGGAAAGAAAGTTTCGATCCTTCGGCTCAGCTCAGGACATGGTTTCGGGTTTCTGATTTTCGGAGGCGTGATGACGGGCGGCGGGACCCCGCTTCGATCTACCGAATCAAAACGGAATTTATGACCGGACTTTTGAGCCTGGTGGTTTTTCTTCCCGCGTTGGGGGCGCTCTTGTTGCTGGCGCTCCCGCGCCGCTCGTCCTGGCTGTTCGCCGCGGCGCTGGGGGCGAGCCTCGCCGCGCTCGTGGCGGCGCTCTGCGTCTTCTACCGTTTCGATCCGAACGTCGGCGCGATGCAGTCGATCGAGCGGCTCTCCTGGATTCCCGCCTACGGCATCGAGTACCTGGTCGGCGTCGACGGCCTCAGTTTGTTCCTCGTCCTTTTGACCGCGCTGCTCGTGCCGGTCGCGATCCTGGCCTCCTGGACGATCCGGAACCGGGTCAAGGAATACCTCTTTTTCATGCTGCTGCTCGAGACCGGCATGCTCGGCGCGCTGGTCGCGCTCGACCTGTTCCTCTTTTACGTCTTCTGGGAAGTGATGTTGGTGCCGATGTACTTTTTGATCGGCGTCTGGGGCGGCGAGCGGCGCGTCTATGCCGCGGTCAAGTTCGTGATCTACACCATGGCCGGGAGCCTGCTCATGCTGGTCGGCATCATCTTTCTGGCGACGAAAAATTCCGAGGTGACGCGGAGCCTCACCTTCAATATCCTTCAGCTCGCCCATCTGCGCCTGCCCTTCGACCAGCAGATGTGGCTGTTCCTCGCCTTCGCGCTTTCCTTCGCCATCAAAGTCCCGCTCTTTCCGCTCCACACGTGGCTCCCCGACGCGCACGTGGAGGCGCCGACCGCGGGCTCGGTGATCCTGGCCGGCGTGCTCTTGAAAATGGGTACCTACGGCTTTCTACGCTTTGCGATTCCGCTTTTTCCCGACGCCGCGGCCGCCGCCGCGCCGGCGATCACCGCGCTCGCCGTCGTCGGCATCGTCTACGGCGCCCTGGTGGCGATGATGCAGGACGATCTCAAAAAGCTCGTCGCCTACTCCTCGGTGAGCCACCTGGGCTTCGTCATGCTGGGGCTCTTCGCCTTCAACCTGCAGGGCATCGAAGGGGCGGTCTACCAGATGCTCAACCACGGGCTCTCCACCGGCGCCCTGTTCCTGATCGTCGGCATGATCTACGACCGGCGGCACACGCGCCGGATCGACGACTTCGGCGGCCTGTGGAAGCAGATGCCGGTGTGGTCGGCGATTTTTCTCGTGGCGACTTTTTCCTCCATCGGGCTCCCGGGCCTGAACGGCTTCGTCGGGGAATTTCTTATTCTATTAGGCGCGTTCGAGACCGCCCCTGGCTGGACGGCGCTCGCCGCGACCGGCATCGTGCTGGGGGCGGTCTATATGCTGTGGATGTTCCGCCGCGTCGTTTTCGGCCCGCTCGCTCGGCCGGAAAACCACGTCCTCAAGGACCTGGACGCGCGCGAGATCTGCGTGCTGGCGCCGCTCGTCGCGCTGATCTTTTTCATGGGCGTCTATCCGCAGCCCTTTTTGAGCCGGATCAAAAATTCCGCCCGGCTGGTCGTGCAGAAAATCGAGGGCCAGAAGCTCGCGGTCCCGATCGTTCGCTCCGAGCCGGAGCGCGGGGAGACGGGGAATCGTGGAAACTAATCTCGCGCCGATCCTCCCCGCGGCCGAAGTGCTGGCGACCGCGCTCGTCGTGCTGGTCTCCGACCTGTTTCTCCGCCGGGAGCAAAAAGTCCTGCTCGTCTGGCTGAGCCTCGTCGGCCTGGCGCTGGCGGGGTGGCTGGCGCTGGGTCTGCCGGCGGGGTCGGAAGGCGCGTTTCACAACACCTTCGTGATGGACCGCTTCGCGGTTTTCTTCACCCTGCTTTTTCTGGGCGCCGCAGCGCTCACGGTTCTCTCCGCGGTCGCGTACGTGCGGGAGACCAACATTCGCGAGGGGGAGTTTTACGTCCTGGTCCTGCTCGCCGCGTTCGGCATGATCCTCATGGCCGCGGCCAACGACCTGATCGTTTTCTTTCTCGGCCTGGAGACGATGTCGATCGCCGTTTACGTCCTGACCGGGATGTGGCGCGCGCGCGCCCAGTCCGCCGAGGCGGCGATGAAATACTTTTTGATCGGCGCGTTCGCCACCGGCTTCCTGCTCTACGGCATCGCCCTGATCTACGGCGCGGCCGGCTCGACCGGGCTCGGCCGCGTCGCCGCGGCGGCCGCCCCCGGCGGGACGCACGCGTCGCTCTACCTGTTGGCGGGGGTTTTTCTCCTGCTCGTGGCGCTCGCCTTCAAAGCCGCGGCGGCGCCGTTCCACTTTTGGGTGCCGGACGTCTACGACGGCGCGCCGACGCCGGTGACCGCCTTCATGGCGGTGGCGGTCAAGGCGGCGGCCTTCGCGGGCTGGGCGCGCATCTTCCTGCATCAACTGGCGCCGCTCCAGAACGAATGGGCGCTCGTCGTCAAAGCGCTGGCGATTCTCACTATGACGCTGGGCAACCTCCTGGCGGTCTCGCAGGCGAGCGTGAAGCGCATGCTCGCCTATTCGAGCATCGCGCACGCCGGCTATCTGCTGATCGCGCTCGTGGCGGGCGGCGCCGCCGGCGGCCAGGCGCTGCTTTTCTACCTGATGAGCTACGGGGCGATGACCCTCGGGGCGTTCGGCGTGCTCATCGCGCTGAAGGACGGCGAAAAGGACTCGGAAGCCTACGGCGATTTCGCCGGGCTCGGCTTCCGGCGGCCCTTTTTGGCCATGGCGATGTCGCTCTTCATGCTGTCGCTCGCCGGCTTTCCGCCGCTGGCCGGCTTCACCGGGAAATTTTATCTTTTCCGCGCCGCGGTCGCCGCCGGCCACACCGACCTCGCGGTCATCGGCGCGCTCAACAGCCTGGTGTCGGTCTTTTATTATTTGAGAGTGGTCGTGATGATGTATATGGAAGAAGGCGGGGCCGAGGGCAAAAGCTTCGCGCGCGCGCCGTATCTCTATATCGCCGTCGCCGCCGCCGTCGTGGGAACCATTTACCTGGGAATCTTTCCCGCGCCGGCGCTGGATTTAAGCCTTCAGGCTTTTTCTTCCCTGCGCTGATAGTTTCCGGCGCTACTTTTTGGGCGCCTCGGGCCGCCAGCCCTTCAACTCCCGCTCCGCCTGCTTGACCAGACGGTTGTCGAATATGCGCTCGACCGGAATATCCTCGCCGCTGCCGGCCGCCTGCTGCACCATCGAAACGACGGCGCGCGCCGCCTCGTCGCTCAGATAGCCGGCGGGAAGCGACTCGTCCTTAAACGATTCGACGGTCTGGGTCGCCTCCTCCTGGCTCATGCGGAAAATATCGACGATCTTGGGGACCAAGTACTGCTTCTGCGTCAGCAGAAACTTGAGCGCCTTCAGCGACGCGCGGATCATTCCCTGGGCCTCGGCCGGCTCGCGGCGCATCTTCTCCTCGGTGGTCGCGAGACCGCCCTGCGGCCATTTGACGTAGTCGCCCGCGTCGGCGAGCTTCCGGTAACCCAGCTTCTGCGCCCGGAAGCTGAACGGCGGCGACAAAAGCGTCGCCTGCACGGCGCCCGAGCTCAAGGCGGCGAACCGCTCGCGCGAGGAGCCGACGCTCAAAAAAGTGGTCTGCTTCAGCGGGTCGAGGCCGTGGCGCCTGAGGATCTCCCGCATGGTGAAGTCGGTGTTGCTGCCGAAAGTGGAGATGCCGACGGACTTCCCCTTCAAGTCCGGGATCGCGCGGATTTCGGGCGACGCCACCAGCCAGAAATAGACCAGCTGGGTGGTCAGGAGTATTTTCAGCGGCAGGCGGGCGCGGATGATGGCGTCCATGACCGCGCCGGTATGGATGAGATAATCCAGATTTCCCGCCAGCATCCCTTTGATCGCGATGCCGCCGCCGCGGACGAAGACGAACTCCGGCTTGAGCCCCTCTTCGCGAAAAAATCCGAGCTCCTTTTCCAATAAAAACGGCGTCATGAAGGGCGTATAGGACGTGTAGGCGACCACGACCGGCTTGAGCCTGGGCTCGGCGGCGGGCGCCGGGAGCGCGGCCGCGAGGGAGCCGAGCGCGGCGAGAGCGATGCCGAAGACGAAGCGGCGCGCGCTGCCCGGTCGCATCAGCGCTCCTTATACGCTTTAAGGAAGTTCGCGAAGGTCCGGACGAGGGCGGATTCCCGCCGGTCTTTGTGCAGGGCGATATAAATGGGCCGCTTGAGGGCGAGCTCGGGCACGCGCAGCAGTTTGACCCGGCCGGCCTTCACGTCCCATTCCACGTGGCACTTGGAAAAAAAACCGATCCCCAGGCCGCTGGCGACCGCGGTTTTGATCGTCTCCCAGCCGCCCACCTGGACGTCCACCTCGAGCACGGGGACGAAGGGGAGCCGCTTGGCGGAAAATCGCTCCTCCACCATGTCGCGCACGAGATTGCCCTTTTGCTGGATGATCAACGGCTCCTTCGAAAGGACTTTCAATCCGACGGAGGACTGTTTGTTCAGCGGGTGATTGGCCGGCGCGATGACGACGATCTCTTCATAGCCGAAAAGCGTTCCGCGCAGCACGGGCGCGCGCGGTTCCCAGCCCAGCACGGCGACGTCGAACTCCCCTTCGATCAGCTTTTTCTCCAGCGCGTCGCTTCGATGGATGGCCAGCACCACTTCGATCCCCGGGTAATTCTGCTTGAAAGCCTGGATCGCCCCGGGAAGGAAGGAGGCGCCGGCGATGGCGGAGCCGCCGACGGAGAGCCGTCCCTTCCTCAAGCCGCGGAGCTCGGCGATCTCGTCGTCGGCCCCGTCGATAATGCCGAGCGCTTCTTTGGTCCGCCGGTAGAAGACCGTTCCCTCCGGAGTCAGCGCGATTTTGATCCCGCGGCGCTCGAAAAGCTCGTGCCCGAGCTCGTCCACCAGGCCCTGAATGAGCGACGACACGGAAGGCTGCGTCAAGGCGAGCGCGCGCGCCGCCGCGGTGAAGCTTTGCAGCTCGGCGACTTTGGCGAAGACTCGCAACTGGTGCAGCGTCATAAGATCACGCGAACCGGGCGCGCGCGACGATCCGGAATCTCATGCCGCGTCCTTGCTGCGCTTGAGAAAATCCCTGAACGCCCGCGTCAGGGGAGAGACTTGCCGGTTCTTGTGCGTGGCGATGTAGATGGTCCGCTTTAAATTAAGCTCCGGGACGTTCAAGACCCGGACCCGTCCCGCTTCGATGTCCGCGGCGACGTGGCACCGGGCGATGAAGCCGATCCCCAGGCCGCTGGCGACGGCGTTGCGGATGGCGTCGCGCGCGCCGAGCTGGGCGCTGATTTGGATGGCGGGCGCGAACGCGACCGCCTTCTGGGCGAATCTCTGCTCGACCATATCGCGCGTCTGGATGCCGGCATCCGAAGCGATCAACGGCTCTTTAGAGAGCAGGCGCAGGGTCACGGAGCGCTTCTTCGTCAGCGGATGATTCGGCGGCGCGATCGCCACGATCTGCTCCTCGAGGTAAAGCTCGGGGCGTAAAAGAGACGAGCGGGTGGGCCAGCTCAGCAGGGCGAGATCGATTTCCCCGTCCAGGAGTTGCTTTTCCAGGCTGTTGTTGCTCTGGATTTTTAAGATGACCTCGATTCCAGGATGCGCCTCTTTGAATCTCTGGACCACTTTCGGCAAAAAGGAAGCCGCCGGAATCGGCGACCCTCCCACGATGACCCTGCCCTTCCTGAGCCCGTGGATTTCGTCGATCTCATCCCCGGCGCCGTCGATAATCGCCAGCGCCTCGCGCACGCGGCGGAGGAAGACCGATCCTTCCGGGGTCAGGGTAATTCGGATGCCGCGGCGCTCGAAGAGCTCGTACTTTAATTCGTCGACCAGGCCTTGAACCAGGGAGGAGACCGAAGGCTGCGTGAGCCCGAGCGCTTTTGCCGCCTCGGTGAAACTTTGCGCTTCAGCCACCTTGACGAAAACTCTTAGCTGGTGCAGCGTCATAAGGGGCAGGCAAGAGCGTTCATAGAACCGGATACTTATAGCACTTAACCTATGGGAACTTCAACTGTTTTGACGATGCTTGAGTGCCCCGCCCGATGGCGCCCGGGAGGGCAGGAAATCGCGCTTCCGGAAGGGAAAACAGAGGGGACAGAGATTTTGCCTAATTGGCTTTGGGGAAAAAACCGATCGCCACGGGGACCTCGGCGGCGCCCGGCACAGACTCCTCGAACTGGCCCATTTTCACGTGCAGCTGGGTCGAGCCGCCGCCGTCCAGGTTGAGCAGGTCGGATACCTGCACGCGCCACTCCGCCGCGCCGAAGATCTCCTGCAGCTCGACCCAGGTGAGTCCCCCGAAGAGATTGTCCGTGACCGCGATCACGAGCCGCTGCGCGGAGTCGATGCCTATGAGAGAGCGTCGGAATTGTCTCTCCGCGCCGCGCGTCACCGTCAGAGCCGAGCCTTTGGCCAGCAGCAGGGGACCGGCCTGGAGCCCTTCGTCGGCTTGCTCGAGGGCGAATTGATCGCGGTGCGCGATGAACGGCACCCGGTCCTTGATGGCGAAGACGCCGGTAAAGAGCGGGCTTTTGGAGATGCTCGGGTTCGCTTCGCCGCCGGCCTTGAAAAAGCCCAGCGCCATGCCCTTCTCGTCGAAGTAGTTGGCGTTGATCATGGCGAGCGCGCCGCTTTTTTCCGCCAGCGTCCGGACGCTGGCGTTCTTCAGGCGGTACTGCATGCTGGGGACGACGCGCGGCACGATCCAGCGGGTGTCGAAGCGGACCAGCTTCAACTCGATGAACTGATGCGGCTCGGCCCGCTCCAGGCTCAGCTTGCGGAACTCGGCCCCTTTCTGGATGGTTTTCCAGCTCCCGCCGTCCGTGACCGCGAGGCCGGGGCTGGCTCTCAGCCGGCGCGGCGCGCGCGCGGCCTCTTCGGTCGATCCGCTTAAGGGAAGCGCTAAAAAAAGCAAACCGAGCCACAGGAGTCTTGCTCGTCTTTGGGCGATCATCAGGCTATAGGATGATAACAAAAGGCACCCGGAAAAAAAACAGCGGTTATTTTGCCCTCCGCCGAATATGCGCCACTCGAAACTCCCACGCGCTCCCCGTTCGGCGTCACCCACGTCGACATGCCTCTTAAGCCGGAGAATATCCGGCGCCTGTGCCGGGCGGCAAAACTTAATTTGCAAGCGGGAGCGGTCTCGTGCTACGCCTAGGGTTAGACAAATTTCTTTTCAACCGGGAGGTAACGATGCGCCAGTGGATGACGGTCTTGGGTTGTCTCGCTCTCTTATCGGCGGCCGGCTGCGGCAAGGATGAAAAAAGCTCGGCCGAGCGGGACGCCGAGGTCAAGCGGGCGATGCAGCAGGGAGCCGACGCGGAGAAGAAGATGTACGAAGGAATGCAGAAAGGAGTCGAAAACGCGGAAAAGAAGGTGGAAGAAAAAAAATAAAAGATTCCTTCCTTAAACAACGAGCCTGGCAGCGCCGACCGCGCGATTGATTTCGCTACGGTTTTACCCTGACTTGCCTGCCGCCGGATTTGTGCCAAACTTACCTAACGGAATGGTTCCTGGCTTGAGATAAGATCGAAGTCCAACCTAAGTCCGCGATGATCTTTTTGGCCGGTAACATGCCGAAATTCGCCGTCGAGGTAGGACTTGAGGATCGCCCAGGTCGCGCCGCTGTACGAACGGGTGCCGCCGAAATTTTACGGCGGCACCGAGCGGGTCGTATCTTGTCTCACCGAAGAGTTGGTGCGTAAAGGACACGAGGTGACGCTCTTCGCCAGCGGCGACTCGATCACCGCCGCCCGCCTGGTGGCCGTCTGCGAGCAGGGGTTGCGGCTGAACCCCGACTACGGGGACCATGTGCTCTATCACGTGCTGATGCTCGAGCGGTTGGCAAAATACGCGGGTCATTTCGACGTCGTCCATTTCCATTGGAGCTACCTTCACTATCCGCTTGCCCGGAGGCTCATGACGCCCCATCTCACCACGCTGCACGGCCGTTTGGATCTTTCCGACCTCGCTCCCTTGTACCGCGAGTTTTCCGACGCGCCGGTGGTTTCGATATCGAACCACCAGCGGGCGCCGCTTCCCTGGCTCCGGTGGCAGGGCACGGTTTACCATGGGCTGCCGGAAAATCTCTACGCGTTCCAGCCGGAGCCGGGCAAGTATCTGGCTTTTTTGGGGCGCTTCTCGCCGGAAAAAAGAATCGACCGGGCGATCGATATCGCCCGGCGCGCCGGCATCCCTTTGAGGATCGCCGCCAAGGTGGAAAAAAACGATTGGGAATATTATAAAAGCCTGGAGCCGCGGCTGAAGGATTCCCTGGTCGAGTTCATCGGCGAGATCGGCGAGGCGGAAAAGCAGGACTTTCTCGGCCACGCCTACGCGCAGATTTTTCCGATCGATTGGCCCGAGCCTTTCGGGCTGGTGCTGATCGAGGCGATGGCCTGCGGCACGCCGACGATCGCTTTCCGCTGCGGCTCGGTGCCCGAAGTGATCGACGACGGCGTCACCGGTTTTATCGTCGAGACCGTCGAGGAGGCGGCGCGGAGCCTCGCGCGCGTGCCCGGCCTCGGCCGGGAAAATTGCCGGCGGGT
>DASWFA010000440.1:0-5679 GCA_036394475.1 Binatia bacterium | reverse complement strand
GCCCCGCCGAGCGTCAAAACGCCGACGGGCGCGACTCCCGCCGCCGTGTTGGCGCGCATCCGTTGGAGCAAGTTCGCGGTCTCGCGCCTCGAATCCGGCTCGTCGGCGGTGACGATGAGGGCATGCCGGGCCGATTTGCCCGCCCTCCGGCTGAGCGCCAGCCACGAAGAAAGGCCGATGCGCGTGACGACGAGCATTCCGGTCTCGACGAAGACGAACAGGACGAGCAGGCTGCGGTTGAAGGTCTCGAATTTGATCAGAAACAAGAGCAGGGCGAGAATCAACAGGCCGCCGGCGCCGACTTTGAGCGCGAGCCGAACGATGGCGCCGGGGCTTTCGACCTTGGCCCGGTAGGCGTCGTTCAAAAAAAGCAGCAGCCACCAGATCGGAATCGTCGCCAGCAGAATCCACAGGTAGTGGTCGATCGGCCCGAGCGGCTTGAGGCCGACGTTGGGAACGAACCTGCGGACATAATACGAGAGCACGAACGCCGCCGTGACGGTCAGCGCGTCGATCACGATCATCAATCTGGGGAAGAGCGCCTGCCGATCCATAAATAATTGGGTGATGGGCGATTACAGACACAGCGGGGCGCGGTTTGTCAACGGACGCCCGCCAGTTTGAAGGCGAAGACCGCCGGCGGATCGTCGAGAACACCGACGCGAAAGAGCCCGAACCGGTCCGTGCTCGGCTCGTTCGCCCCCCGCACGGCCGTGCAGGCGGCGTCGTACCCCGCCGCGCCGACGAGCGACTGGACCTCCGCGTTGAAGTGCTCGAGCTCGCCGAACGGATAGGCGAAGAACCTGACCGGCCGGCCCAGGTGCGATTCCAACGACGCCTTGGAGTCCGCGAGCTCGGCGAGCGCTTCGCTCCGGCCGAGCGCCGAGAGCGACGGATGGCTCACCGTGTGGCTCCCGATCGTGACGCCGGCATCGGCCATCTCTCGGAGCTCGGCCCAGGTGAGCATCGCCGGACCGGCGGACGGGCCGTCGGCGGGCGCGAAGCCCAACTTCCCCGCGATCTCGGCGAGCATGCGGTCGCGCTCCGAAAGCCCGGAGCGGCATAAGAGCGTCTCGGCCGCCTTGAGCGCCGCGCGGCGCTCCCTATCGGTCCCGAGCTCGAAGACGCGCGGCGCGCCGGCAGGGGATTCCTCCGGCGGCAGCTCGCAACGCCGGGCCCGCGTATTTTTAAACCACAGATAGAGCTTCATGGGCCAGAGCGGGTCGCCGCCGGCGATCGGCCCGGTGGCGACGAAGATGGTCGCCGGGCAGCGGTATCGTCTAAGGATCGGGAAGGCGGTCTCGTAGTTGTCGTGGAAGCCGTCGTCGAACGTGACCGCGGCCATGTCGTGCGTCGGCGGCTCGCCCGCTTCGATCAGCTCGACGGCGCGCTCGAGCGATATCAGCTCGAAATGGCGCTTCAGGTAGCGGAGCTGCCCGGCGAAATTTTTTTTCGACACCGAGAGCGCCGGCGGCACCAGCGCGGAGCCGCCGACGCTGTGATACATCAGGATGACGAGCCGCGGCTTTTTTTGGCGCTGGAGCCGACCGAGCGCGGAGAGAGCGCCGGTGTAGTAGCCGGCTTGAATCGCCAGGCGCCGCGCCCCGCCGAGCAGGCTCCGCACCCGCTCGCGCCCGAGGGTTTCCACGAGCAGCGCTTCGCCCGTCTTGAGCGCGAACGGCCGCGGGTCGTCGGGCGCGAAGAAGCAATGCGCCTTTTCGCCCCGGAGGGAAGCGATCCAGGCGCCGAGCGTTATATCCCCGCGCTTGCGGTAGCGCCGGAACGCCGCAAAATCGTCCCAGAACGAGAGCCACTTTACCGTCCGCCGTTGCGGCGCCACCGGTTCGAGCTTTTCTCCGGCCGCCTCCAGATAGGCCATGTAGGCGAGGTCCACGCCGCAATGCGTCGCCAGGCTGTGATGCAGCGCGAGCCGGGCGTTCACCTCGATGACGTAAAAGCAGCCGGTCCGCGCGCACCGCTTGAACGATACCGCCGAGTTGCCCCGGTAGCGGATCGCTTTCAAAAACCGGAGCGCGGTCTCCGCCAGATCTTCCACCCAGACGCTCTCGACGCAGGTGCCGATGCCGTTGCCGTCGATCGGGAGCGTGCGCTGCTTGCGGATCATGAAAGTCCCGACCGGCTCGGACCCGGCGTCGAGATACGAATAAAAATCGTAAAGCGCGTCGTCGCCGCCCTCGATATATTCCTGGACGATCAGTCCGGGCGCAAAGCGAGCGATCTCGGGATATATTTCCCCGAGCTCGGCGGCCGAGCGGACGACGATCCGCTTGATCCAGCCGCCCGCGCCGGCGCCGAAGCGCCGCTGGAATTCCGCCTCGCCCCATGCGGCCGAGCGAGCGGGCTTCAAAACGCAGGGATAGGCGAGCTCCCGAGCGGCGGCCTCAAGCGCGCTTGCGTCATCAACGACATACGTGCGGGGCACGGCGACGCCGTGGGTTGCCGCCAGACGGGAGAAGAGCCGCTTATCGATGAGCGATTCGATCACGGCTTCGTCGGGCATGACGAAGCGAAACCGGCTCTGGAGCCGGCCGCGGTGGCGCGAGACGAGTGCCGCCTCACTGTCTCCCGTCGGTATCAGGACCGCGCTCGAAGTTCCGAGCGACGGCAGGTTCATGAGAAAATCGACGTACGCGTCTCCGCCGGCCGCCGGACCGCGCGGCGGGACCACCGCAGAGCAATACTTCGATAGCAGGGCGGCGTCGCCCGCGTTCGTATGGACGGCGACGACTTTAACGCCTTTCCGCCCGAGGCTTCGGAAGACTCCGAGAGCGTTGTGGCCGCCGCCGAGTACGATCGCCGGAGGTCGCTCTCGAGCCGCGGCCTGCCCGGGATTCACGACGAACTCCCCGACGCCGCCTGAACCTTCGCGGGACTCGGGGCGGACGTATCATAAAGCGACAACGTCTGCCGCAGCATTTCGTCCTGGGCGAATCGGTCGCGCACGCGCGCGCGGCCGGCGCCGCCCATCACGGCTCTTTTTTGCGGATCGTTCAAGAGCGCTACCAAGGCCTCGGCCAGCGCGGGGACGTTCTCGGCGGGAAAGAGGATTCCGGTGACGCCGTCCACGACCACTTCCGGCACCCCGCCGACGCGCGCCGCGACCACGGCCTTGCGGCAGGCCATGGCTTCGAGCAGAGCGATCGACTGGCTCTCGTCGCGTGAAGGCAGCACCAGCGCGTCGAACGCGGGCATGAGCCGCCGCGCGTCGCTCCGGTAGCCGGCGAACAGCACCGCCTCCGTCACGCCGCGCGCCTCCGCGAGCCGCCTGAGCGGCTCTTCTTCCGGCCCGGACCCGAGAAGCACGACTTTGATGCGCGGCGCCCGCGCCCGCGCCAGCGGCACGGCCTCGATCAGGAGATCGATGCCTTTCAAGCGGTGCAGACGGCCGACCAGTCCCACGACCAGGTCTTCTTCCGCGAGCCCGAGCGCGCGGCGCGCCTCGCCGCGCTCCATCGCGTGGTCGAATTCCCCGAGCTCGATGCCGTTGGGGATCACCTCCACCCGCTCGGGCGCGACGCCTTTTTTTTGCACCAGTTCGTTCTTTGTATGGTTGGACACCGCGACGACCCGGCTGAGACGCCCGAGCACGCGGGTCTCGATAAACCTTCTCAGCCGGCCATGCTCCAGGATGGGATTGTGCAGCGTGAGAATGCGCGTGCGGATGCCCGCCATCGAGCTGGCGACGACGGGAGCGTACATCAAGCCCAGCTGTCCGGCGTGGAAATGGATCACGTCAAGCTCCGCCGCGGCCATCGCCCGGCGGGCGGCCAGGATGACCGGCAGGCTCGTGACGATGGGCCGGGCGACGCCCCGATCGACCGCATCCTGGGCGCGCAATATGCGCGGGCTCAAGCCCCGGGCTTTCAGCTCTGCGAAGAAAAATTGCGAGCCTTCGGCGGCGTCGCAGAAGACGGCGATGGGATGCGCCCGGCGCAAATGGTCGATCAGTGTGAGGACGTGCCGTTCCAGCCCCCCGATGGCGTTGGAGCTGAGATAATAGCCGATTCTGAGTGGCATAAAATTCCGGCGCGGCGCCGGCCGGGTGATTCTACCGATGCGCCCCCGGGAGTTCAACCGGCGCCGGATAGCCGCGCGGTTAATAAAATGAACCGCTATTAAACCAGCCTTGAACTTCCGACCGGCACCCCGAGGAGGACAATAAAGCTTCCTTAGAAGCAGAAACCCGAGCCCGACCTTACGATGTGAAAGAGCCTGAAGCGTGGAAGAGGTGAAAGAGAAAGTCGAGCCGGATCGACAGAGTGGAATGGTGCGAGGAAGGGGATTTGAACCCCTACGCCATTTCTGGCACTAGCCCCTCAAACTAGCGCGTCTACCAGTTCCGCCACCCTCGCATGATTATAACTCCAATACTTTAGGTCGCCTTCGAGGTCAAATCAAGTCAACCAATTTTTTCATTTTAACGCGTTTTACGCGAAAGTACCACCGATATCGGCGGGCGGCTTGACGCGCCGACCGGTATCATGGGATGCTCCGGCCAATCTGGAAGTGAGAGGTCCGAGCATGGGAAAAATCTTTCTTTCTTCGATCATCCTATTCTTTCTTTTCGTCGGCGTCGGTTCTTTCGCCCAGGAGAATCGCGCCGAAGCCCCCGCGTACAAGGGGAACGAGTCCTGGACGTACCGCGCGGTTGATAAGCTATACGACGGTTCCAGCTCCGATCTCCTGAACGGCGATTACGAGGTTGTGTTTCAAAATGGGAAGCTCGAGGTCCGGTATGTCGACGGGTCTAAGAAGGTTCAGGCCTACCGTCCCGGGATTTTGAACCTGATGGTGCCGACGACGGCGACCCTTGAGAGCCCGGAGCCGCCTTTCAGGTTTCCGCTTTGGGTTGGACAAAAGTCGGACATAACTTACCTTTCAGAGCGGAATTACCTTTCGGACCGGAGAAGGTCGTTGACGGCGCACGACGTCGTTACCGATGTCGAGATGGTGCAGACTCCCGCCGGCAGTTTTCGGGCTTTCAAGATCGAGCGACGCGTACAATTTATTAGCGGGGTCGGTAACCGCGTAGAATGGAACTTGATTTACGATTTTTTCTACAGTCCCGATATCGGAAGCGTCGTCAAGCTGGCTTTCAAAATCGAGAAGGTGTTTAACTTCGGCGATCGGACTTTAGAACGTGCCACAGATATCGAGCTGACGGATTGGTCCCCGCGATGAGCCCGATGTACGGACCAGCGTCGAAAGAATTTTCGCCCCGAATCGCACAATAAAAAAAGGGGGGGGTGTCGTCACCCCCCCTTCCTCGCGGCGCTTCCGCGACCGTGTCCGATTTTTTACTTTTGCGGCTGCGCCGGCGCCTGCTGGACCGGCGCTTGAGGGACCGCCGGCGGCGGCGCGGGCTGGGGCTTCGCCCCCGGAACCGGCGCGCGCGGGCTTGCCGGCGCCGTCTGCTCCGTCCCGCTCGTCCGGGTGTCGAAGACGCTGGTGCTCGACTTTCGGCCGGAAAAATATCCCAGCGTCAGGGAGGTGATCATGAAGACGATCGCCATTCCCGTCGTGAGCCGCGTGAGAAAATTGCCCGCGCCGCTGCTGCCGAAGATGGTCGAGCTCGAGCCGCCGAAAACGGCGCCCATGTCCGCCCCCTTGCCGGTCTGCAGCAGCACGACCAGGATGAGGCCGATACTGACGATAACG
>DASWFA010000439.1:0-6240 GCA_036394475.1 Binatia bacterium | reverse complement strand
CTCAACGGGAAAAGATTGCACAAGCCGCAGCGCTTCGCGCGCCGCCTCTTCTGCTTCGTCGCGCCAGACACGGCAAAGAACCTCCATGCGAGTCATGAAAGAGATCAACAGGCGGCATTGGCCCTTTTTACCCTGAGCCAGCAAGGCTTCCACGCGACCTGCGCCGATCTCATCGCCCCTGAGAGCGAGAAGCGCCGACGTATCGAGGACAAAAGAATTTCTAACGGGCATTTTCACGCCGCCGGTCTCTCCGCCTGTCCTGCAACAGCCGCTTGACAGCGCCTTTCTTGCCGGAGCCGCGAAAGGCTCTCACAGGGTCAGGCGGAAGCGGAATCACCCTGGCCGTATTGCCTTCCACCGCCCACTCCAGAGTGGTGTCGGGACCGATGTGGAGTTTTTTTCTGACTTCCGACGGAACGGAAACCTGGCCGCGCTTCGTCACTTTGGTACGCATGATTCCACTCTACAAGAAAGAAGGATCGTCTCAAGTAGACTCGTAGGTAATCATGTAATCGGGTTATCCGACGTGTTTCTTCTCCCGCCATCCCACGACCAGGAAAAGCGCGAACAGCATCAGGTAGCTCACGGCGAATTCCGGCGCGGCCCAGAGACCGAAGCGGCTGACGACGCCGCCGGGCGTCAGCTCGTAGGCGTGAATGACGCCGGCGGCGGAGAGGGCCGCCGCCGCCAGCGACCACCAAGCGGCGCGGAGAAACTGCCGCTCGATCAGGAAGACCCCGATCGCCGCCAGGATCATCGAGCTGAAGATGAATCCCCGCTCGAGCGAGATCATGCCGTGGATCGCCACGCTCTGGGCGAAGGCGGGGAGCCCCGCCTCGTAAAGCGTTTTTCCCGCCGCCCGGAGCCCGGTCTCGACCATGAGCAGCCCCCAGGCGGCGAGCGCCGGAAAGAGCCCGAGCGCGACCGCGAGCGCGTGCTCTTTCGGCGTCTCCTGGAACGCCTGCGCGGTGATGATGATGCCGATGTAGAGGAGGATGCCGATGCCGGCTTCAAGCGGGACGAAGTTGAGCACGCCCTGGATCGTGCCGGTGAGGCAGAGAAAGGCGATGAAGATCCCGTTCAGCGCCGAATAGCCCGAGCGCGCGCCGAGCCGCTTCCAGCCCGGGTGGCCGATGTAAATCGTCGTCGGAAAGGCGCTGCCGAAGAGCGCGGCGGCGACCGAGCCGACGCCGTTCGCCATCAGCGAGGGAAAAGTCTCGTACCGGTCGCCCGCCGCCTCGGCGCTCTCGATGTTTTGCAGCGAGCCGACCACGTTGAAGATCCCCATGGGGAAGATCACCGACATGTACTTGAGGAATTCGGGATTCCACAGCGCCTCCCACAGCTCGCCGCCGGCGAATGCGGGCGGCGCGAGGGCGAAGCCCGCCGACCAGGATCGGCCCGACATCGCGCCGAGCCCCCAGGCGAGCCCGGCGCCGGCGAGGATCGCGACCAGCCCGCCCGGCAGGGCGAGCGGGAATCTCTGGTGCGCGAAGTAGGAGACCAGGATAATCGCCAACGGGAGCAGCGCGATCAGCGGCTTGTCGAAGATCCGGAAGCTGAAGTCCATCGAGATGAACGTGATGGCGATGCCCGCCAGCGCGGCGAGCAGCGCGGCGCGCGGCGTCATGCGGCGCACGCGCTCGGCGACGAAGGCGCCGGCGATCTCGATGAGCCCGTTCAGGAAGCAGGCGACGAGCCCGACTTTCCACGCCCACACCGGGTCTTTGGTCTCCTGGTAGATCGGCAGCATGATGAAAAAGACGTAGGCGAACAGGCTCACGGTGTTGATGCCGTAGGGGAGCGCGGTCACGTCCTCGCGGCCGCTCGCGCGCGCCAGCCGGCGCGCCTGCCAGGCGTAGAAAAAATTCCCGACCAGGATCGAGATCGCCGCGCCGGGAAGAATGCGGCCGAAGATATAGGCGTCCGGCAGATGGACGAGCTCGCGGCAGAGGCTGACGATCAGGATCAGCTGGATCAGGTTGTCGATCATCAGGCCGAAAAAGCCGTCGAGGTCCTTCTGCACGAACCAGGGAGGGTTGGAAGCGGTCATGGATAGCCGCGAATGTACCGGTGCGGGCGATCGGCTGTCAAATGAAGATCGTTGAAGACTATAAAAGACTGGACCGTCTTCTAAAATCTTTCACTCTTTAAACCCGGGAACGCTTTAGAACCGGAAGTTCCACTCGTCCCGGGAGTAACGGTCTTTTACCAGCGTTTCGATTCCGTCGAGCGGCGCGGTCGCGAGCTCTCCCTCCGCGCCCCATGCTTCGATAAGCGCCGCCTTGACCGCCGCGGCGGGGAGATGGAGATTGGTCAGGAATTCCCCGTGCGGGCGCTTTTGCCGGTAGGCGGGCTGCCTGGGGGGAGAGAGCACGAATTCTTCGATCAGCGGGATGTCGAAGTCGAGCAGGATGCTGCCGTGAAACAGCAGCGCCCGGCGCTTGCGGTACTGCGCGTTGCCGGAAAATTTTCTCGTCCCGAGGACGAGGTCGGTGAAGCCCTGGACGGTGATGGGAGATTCGACCAGGGGCGCCAGCGCGCGCCGGAGCCGCGCCATGACGAACGCGTTGGTCGCCGGGACGTCGCGGAGCGCGGGGCGGCGCCGAAGCTTTAAAACCAGGGCGTAGTTCAGGCAGCCGGGGCCCTGCAGGACCGCGGCGCCGCCGCTTAAGCGCCGCAGCACGGGAACCCGGCGCTCGCGGCAGGCGGCGAGGGCGACTTCGGCGCCGCTCCGGCTCGCGTGGCCCACGACCGCGAAGTAGCGGCGCGGCTCCCAGAGCCTGAGAACTTCCTCGCCGCCGCGCTCCTCCGCGGCGAGCAGCAGCGCCTCGTCGCAGGCCAGGTTTTGGGCCGCGCCGGGCAGGGTAAGCTCTAGGTATTTCACGCGATCCCTGATATGAAAGGATTTGAATCGGCCGGGCGAATTCTATAGATTGATTCTCGATCCGATCGATTCATTCGATCACCCGAAGAGGCGGAAATGGAAGCTGAAAAGAAAGAGCCCGGCGACGTATCCGGGGCCAATTATAGCCGCAAGGACGCCGCGGGTCCACAAGCCGGCAACAGCCACGGCGCCACGCAGAAGTGGCTGGACTCCATCGAATACGTCCTGGAATACGTCCTCAAGAACAGAAATTCCGAAGCGCCGCTTCTGGTGGAGCGGTTGATCGAGAGGCTCAGGGAGTCCGGTCTCCAGGTGCCCTCGATCGTCAACACGCCCTACATCAATACGATCCCCGAGGAAAAGCAAACGCCCTATCCGGGCGACCGCGAGATCGAGCGGCGCATCAAGAGCTACGTGCGCTGGAACGCCATGGCGATGGTGGTCAAGGCGAACCGCATCCACCACGGCCTCGGCGGCCACATCTCGACCTTCGCCTCGAGCGCGACGCTCTACGACGTCGCCTTCAACCATTTCTTTCGCGGCGGCGACAACGGGCGGCTCGGCGACCTGATCTATTTCCAGGGGCACGCCTCGCCGGGCAACTACTCGCGCGCCTACGTCGAGTGGCGCATCGAGGCCAAGCGGCTGCACCACTTCCGCCAGGAGCTGGCCGAAGTCCCCGGCCTGCCGTCCTATCCCCATCCGTATCTGATGCCGGAGTTCTGGCAGTTCCCCTCGGTCTCGATGGGCCTCGCGCCGATCATGTCGATCTACCAGGCGCGCTTTCTCCGCTATCTCAAAGCGCGCGGCTTTTTGCAGGATCAGGACCCGCGCGTCTGGTGCTTCGCCGGCGACGGCGAGATGGACGAGCCCGAATCCACCGGCTCGCTGAGCCTCGCGTCGAGGGAAAACCTCGACAATCTGATCTTCGTCGTCAACTGTAACCTGCAGCGCCTCGACGGCCCGGTGCGCGGCAACGGCAAGATCATCCAGGAGCTGGAGGCGCTGTTTCGCGGCGCCGGCTGGAACGTGATCAAGGTCATCTGGGGCTCGGACTGGGACCGGATGCTGAGAAGCGAGCATCGCGATCTGTTGATCAAGCGGATGGAAGAGGCGGTCGACGGCGACTACCAGAAATATTCCGTCGAGCCCGGCAGCTACACGCGCAAGCACTTCTTCGGCAAATATCCCGAGCTGCTCGAGCTGGTCAACGACATGACCGACGACCAGATCCACAAGCTGCTGCGCGGCGGGCACGACCCGCTGAAGGTGTACGCCGCCTATAAAGCCGCGGTCGAGCACAAGGGCTCGCCCACGGTGATCCTGGCGAAAACGGTCAAGGGCTACGGCATGGGCGAGGCCGGCGAGGGGCGGAACATCACCCACCAGCAAAAGCAGCTGAACGAAAAAGAGCTGCGCGAGTTCCGCACCCGCTTCGATATTCCGCTGAAAGACGAAGAGGTCGTCGAGACCCCCTTCTACCGCCCGCCGCAGGACAGCAAAGAAACGAAATATTTATTGGAGCGGCGGAAAAGTCTCGGCGGCTTCGTGCCCCGGCGCCGCACCAAGTCCGAGCCGCTGGAGGCGCCGCAGCCGGACTTTTTCGAAGAGTTTTTAAAAGACTCCGGCCAGCTCGAAGCCTCGACCACGATGTCGTTCGTGCGCCTGCTGGCCAAGCTGTTGCGCCAGCCCGCGATCGGCAAGCGCGTCGTGCCGATCATTCCCGACGAGGCGCGCACCTTCGGCATGGACGCCCTGTTCCGCCAGGTCGGCATTTACTCTCCCAAGGGCCAGCTCTACGAGCCGGTCGACCGCGAGACGCTGCTCTACTATCAGGAGGCGAAGGACGGCCAGATCCTCGAAGAGGGCATCACCGAGGCGGGCTCGATGTGCTCGTTCATCGCCGCGGGCACGAGCTACGCCAACCTGGGCTTTTCGCTGCTGCCGTTTTACATTTTCTATTCCATGTTCGGCTTCCAGCGCGTCGGCGACCTGATCTGGGCCGCCGCCGACAGCAAGGTCAGGGGATTCCTCCTGGGCGCCACCGCGGGAAGGACCACGCTCAACGGCGAGGGCTTGCAGCACCAGGACGGGCAGAGCCACATTCTGGCGAGCGCCGTTCCCACGCTGCTCGCCTACGACCCGGCCTTCGGCTACGAGATCGCCGTGATCGTGCGCGACGGCATGCGCCGCATGTACCAGAAGCACGAAGACATTTTTTACTATCTCACGCTCTACAACGAGAACTACGCGATGCCGCCGATGCCCGAGGGCGCCGAGGAAGGAATTTTAAAAGGCCTCTACAAATTCCGCGCCGGCAAGGAGCGGGCGAAGCACAAGGCGCACATCCTGGGCAGCGGGCCGATCCTCCGCGAGGCGCTGAGAGCGCAGGAGATCCTGGCCGAGAAGTACGACGTCTCGGCCGACGTCTGGAGCGCGACGAGCTACAAGCTGCTGAGAGGCGAGGCGCTCCAGGCGAAGCGCTGGAACATGCTCCATCCCAAGGAAACGCCGAAAAAGTCTTACCTGGAACGCCTGCTGGAAAACGAGCAGGGCGCCTTTATCGCCGTGTCGGACTACATGAAGATCGTGCCCGACCAGATCGCCCCCTGGGTCCCGGGCGGCCTCATGACGCTCGGCACCGACGGCTTCGGCCGGAGCGACACCCGGCCGCGGCTCAGGCGCTATTTCGGCGTCGACGCGGAGATGACGGTCCTCGCCACGCTTTACGCGCTGTACGAAAAGGGCGCCGTATCCGGCGATGGGGTGGAGCGGGCGATCAAGGATCTGGGCGTGGACCCGGAGAAGGCCGCTCCCTTTTTTCTTTAATCAACAACCATGGACGTAAGAGTTCCCCGCCTGGCCGAAGGCGTCGAATCGGCCACCGTCGCCAACATCCTCGTCGCGCGCGGGGACCGGATCGAGAAGGACCAGGTCATCCTGGAGCTCGAGACGGAAAAGGCCGTCGGCCCGATCCCCTCGCCCGCCGCCGGAGAGGTGGCGAAGATCCACGTCAAGCCGGGCGACGAAGTGAACGTCGGCCAGCCGCTGATCACTCTCACGCAGGAAGGCGCCGCCGACAAGGCGCCGCCTAAAGCCGCGCCGGCCGAGAAGAAAGCCGAGGCCGCGCCCGAACCCAGCGCGCCGCGCCCGGCCGCTCAACCGCAAGCGCAGCCCCAGGGGCAAACCTCCGAGTACCGCTACGAGTCCGCGAGCGGCGCGCCGCCGCCGGCTTCGCCGTCGGTCAGAAAAATCGCCGGCGAGCTGGGCATCGATCTCGCGCGCGTCAAGGGCGGCGAGCGCGGCGGCCGGATCACGCTCGCGGATCTGAGAAATTATATCGAGGGGCTGCA
>DASWFA010000438.1:0-5298 GCA_036394475.1 Binatia bacterium | reverse complement strand
AATCGAGTGCTGAGGACTGTCTCTTGAATACGCTTGCGGCTCCTCGTCCCTGTGCATCGGCCTTCGATCCGCTCCCGACCCGGAGCATCGTGGAATGAAAGCCGCCCAAAAAGGCTCATATGCCGCCGGGCCGGCAGCATCTCTCCGGCCGATGCAATGGGCCTGTGCTGCGCTTCAATCGAGTGCTGAGGACTGTCTCTTGAATACGCTTGCGGCTCCTCGTCCCTGTGCATCGGCCTTCGATCCGCTCCCGGCCCGGAGCATCGTAGAATGAAAGCCGCCCAAGAAGGCTCATATGCCGCCGGGCCGGCAGCATCTCTCCGGCCGATGCCATGGGCCTGTGCTACGCTTCAATCGAGTGCTGAGGACTGTCTCTTGAGTACGCTTGCGGCTCCTCGTCCCTGTGCATCGGCCTTCGATCCGCTCCCGGCCCGGAGCGGCGCTGTGGGCGCCCGGCTCGCTTGAATCAAACACCCCCATGGATCAGATAGACAAGCTGATAGTCCCGCGCTTCTCGCTCGCCGAGCGCGACCGGCGCTGGCGGCTGGTGCGCAAACTGATGGCTGAAGACGGGCTCGACGCCATCGTCACGGCGGTCAACACCGGCCACTGGGACCATTTTCAGGCGAACACGCGCTACCTGACGGGCGTCGGCGGCAACTGCGGCGAGGCCGCGGCGGTGTTTCCGCTGGACGGCGACGTGACCGCCGTCGCCATGGGCATCCCGCCCATCCACTACTGGCTCGGCTTCCAGGACTGGGTCACCGACGTGCGGAACTGCAACCGCTACTTCGGCCGCGGCATCGTCGAGCGCCTGCGCGAGCTCAAGCTCGACAAGGGGCGCATCGGCGTCGCCGGCCTCTACAACATCAGCCGCGCCCCCGAGGGCGTCATGCCGTACGGCACGATGCGCGCCATCGAAGACGCTTTTCCCGATGCAACCTTCGTCGACGCCACCGATCTCATGGAGCGGGCCAGGTACGTGAAGAGCCCCGAGGAGATCGCCGCGCTGGAGAAGGCCGTCGTCCTGGTCGAGCAGGCGATCGACGCGATGGCCGCTACGGCGCGCCCCGGCGTCGCCGAGTGCGAGGTCTACGCGGCGATGCTCTACGCCATGGCCAAAGAGGGCGGCGAGCTGCCGACGATGCTGCAATGGTCGGCCGGCCCCGAGCCGCGCGGCAACAACATCCTGCCGACGCTCCGCCCTTTAGAGGACGGCGACATCGTGATGAACGAGATCGAGGCGCGCTGGCTCGGCTACGTCGGCCAGGGCGTCCAGCCGATGTTCATCGGCCGCGTCGAGCCGGTGTGGCGGGAGATCTTCCGCGTCTGCGAGGAGGCGCTGGCGGCGACGTACGATATTTTCCGGCCGGGGCTGACGATCGGCGAGCTCAATCAATACATCGTCGATTGGGGCAAAAAACATACTTCGTTTTTAGTCCGGCCGCTGTTTCACGGGCGCGGCCTGGGCGACGACGCGCCGGTCTCGGCGCGCTCCACGACCGACGCGCACGCGCGCTGGCGGCTCGAGGAGAACGCCGTCTTTATCTTGAAGCCGACGGTGGCGACGCCGGACGGGAGAAAGCGCCTGTATTGGGGCGACTGCGTGGTCTGCACGCCCGAGGGGCCGCGGCGGCTGGGCAAGCGGCCCGTCAAGGCGATCGAGATCCACTAGTCCCTGGAGGAGCGACATGTTCAGAAAAGCGGCGCTGCTTTTTCTCATCCCGTTTTGCTTCGGGGCGCCTGCGCGCGCGGCGGAGAGCGCGCCCGCGCTGGCCAGGCTCGTGCAGGCGGCGAAGGCCGAAAAAGAGCTCGTCCTGCTCGGCGGCGGCGGCACCTGGGGCGACGGCGACGCGCAGAAACTGCTCGAGTCCGGCTTCAACAAGAAATTCGGCCTCAATATCCCGTTCAAATTCGTCCCCGGCCCGGCGATGCCGGACCTGGCGCGGCGCATCGCCGACGAGTTCAAGGCCGGCCAGAAGTCCGCCAGCGACATGTATCTCGGCTCGGAGTCGCACTTCGTCGAGCTCACCCGCTCCGACGCGCTCACGCGCTTTAACTGGCGCGAGGCTTTCCCGCAGATCCCCGCGGCGATGGTCGAGATGGACGGGCGGCTGCTGCGCGAGGCGACGCGCTACATCGGCTTTTCCTACAACCAGCAGGCGATTCCGGAGAAAGAGCTGCCGCGCAAGCTCGACGACTTGCTCAATCCCAAATGGAAGGGCAGGATCGCCTCCACCCCCTACGCCGCGAGCTTCGACCGGCTGGCGTCCCTGATCGGCATGGACAAGACGCGCGATTTTCTCAAGCGCTTCACCCAAAACGTGGCCGGGCTCATCCGCTGCGGCGAGGAGGAGCGCATCGCCAGCGGCGAGTTCGTGCTCCTCGGGCTCAACTGCGGCAACTACGAGGCCGAGCGGGCGCAGCGCCAGGGCATGCCGATCGGCGCGCGCGTGCTCGCCGACGTGCCGATCGTCGGCTACTGGTATCTGTCGGTGCCGAAAAATTCGGCGCACCCGAACCTGGCGACGCTGTTCGCCGGCTTCCTGCTCACGCCCGAAGGGCAGAAGGTGCGCTACGAGTCGGTCGGCGCGACGGCCCATCTGGTCGAAGGCACGCCGGCCAACAAGCAGTACAAAGAGCTGTTGGCGCAGGGCATCCAGCTCAAGGACTTCACCGCCGACTTCGTGATCAAAAACGGCAAGCAGCTGGGCGAGCGGCGCGAAGAGTTCCAGAAGATTTTGCAGCAGAGATAGAGATTTTGGCGGGGGAATCCGCCGCCGCTCTCCGGGCCCGCGCAATGGGCCGGCGCTTATTCCGTGCGGCCGGTAATCGGATGCGCGGGCCCTTCGACCGGACGGCGAATCCCCCCGCGGGGGCGGGGAGAGAGAGTCGCGGACTGCGATGAGAGGGGTTTGAATTGACATGCGTCCCATGCCGAGCCAGCGCTCTCTCTTGATCGCCGTCGCCCTCGTTCCCGCCGCCGCCATCGTCGGGCTGCTGCTGATCCCGCTGTGGGTCAGCGTCCGGATCGACGCCGAAGCGGGATCTTTTTTCAGCCTCAGCGCCTATCGCGCGCTGTTCTCCGATCCGTTTTCCTACCGGACGCTTTTCAACACGGCGGTGTTTTCCGCCGTCGCCGTGGCGACGGCGCTTTTCTTCGGCGTGCCGGCGGCCTGGATCGTCGAGCGCACGAACCTGCCGGGCAAAGGGCTCTTGTTCACGCTCATGACCGCCGGCCTTTTGATCCCGGGCTTTTTGAGCGCGATGGGCTGGGTCTTCCTGCTCCATCCCCGGATCGGCCTCGTGAACGCGGCGCTGGCGGCCGTTACCTCGGCGCGCATCAACATCGCGACGCCCGCCGGCATGGGCGTCGTGCAGGGGCTCGGGCTCGCGCCGCTCGGATTCATCATGACGGCGGCGACCTTTCGCTCCACCAATCCGGAGCTGGAAGAGGCGGCCGCCGTCCACGGCATCGGGCGCTTCCGCTCGCTCCTCCGCGTCACGCTGCCGCTCGTCTTTCCGGGCATTCTCGCCGCCGGGATCTATATTCTCACCATCGGCCTCGCCGCCTTCGAAGTGCCGGCGGTCATCGGCCTCTCCAACCGGGTCTTCACCTTCAGCACGTTTCTCTACACCCAGGTCCACCCGCAGGAGGGGGCGCCGCGCTACGATCTCGCCGCCGCCTTCGGCGTCTTCGTCATGGCGCTGGCGGGGCTCCTCTCCTGGCTCTATTTTCGCGTGCTGAGCCAGGGCCACCGCTTCGCCGTCGTGACCGGGCGCTCCTACCGCCCGCGGCAGGTCGAGCTCCGGCCCGGCGGCGTCCGGCTCGCCTGGCTCTTTTTGGGATTTTACCTCGTGCTCGGGCAGCTGCTCCCGCTCCTCGCGCTCCTCTGGAGCTCCTTGCTCCGCTATTTCCAGCTCCCTTCCGCCGCCGCGTTCGCCAATCTCTCGCTCGTCAACTACCGGGGGCTGCCGTGGCCGCACCTGCTCGACGGCCTGTGGAACACCGCGCTGCTCATGGTCGTCGTCTCCACGCTGGTGCTCTGCTTGAGCTTCGCGATCTCGTGGATCGTCGTGCGCTCGAAAGCGCGCGGCCGGTTCGCGCTCGACGCGGTCGCCTTCCTGCCGCACGCCGTGCCGGGCATCATCTTCGCGCTCTCCGCTTCCTACGTCGCGCTCTTCGTGCTCGGCGCCTACGTGCCGATCTACGGGACGATCTTTCTCCTGATGGCCGTCTACGTGCTCGAGCGCACCAGCTTCGGCACGCGGATGCTGAACAACGCGCTGGCGCAAATCCACCCGGAGCTGGAGGAGGCCGGCCAGGTGATGGGCATCCCGCTGTTCCGCCGGATGGGAAAAATCTTGATCCCGCTGCTCCTGCCGGCGTTCGTCAACGGCTGGCTCTGGATCGCGCTCCTCGTCTATCGAGAGCTGACAATCGCTTCGCTTCTTGTCACCCCGTCGAATGTCACATTGCCGATGGTGATCTGGGGCCTGTGGCAGGCCGGCTCGTTCGCCCGCGCGGCGGCGGCGGCGGCGATGGGGCTTCTTTTCATGCTGCCGTTCATCTTCTGCTACTGGTTCTTCGGCCGGCGCCTCGCGCCGGAAAGCTGGCAGGCGTGATCCGGATCGAGAAGCTGGTCAAGTCTTTTTCCACCCGGTCCGGCGTCGTGCGGGCGCTCGCGGACATCGATCTCGCCGTCGAGCGCGGGGAGTTCTTCGTCCTCCTGGGCCCCAGCGGCTCGGGAAAAACGACCCTGCTCCGCTCGGTGGCGGGGCTGGAGCGGCCGGATTCCGGCCAGATCACGCTCGGGACGCGGGTCGCGTTTTCCTCCGCCCGGCGGATCTTCCTGCCGGCGGAGGAGAGGCAGATCGGCATGGTTTTTCAGTCCTACGCCATCTGGCCGCACCTCTCCGTGTTCGAGAACGTCGCCCTGCCGCTGACGCAGGGCCGGAGAAAGCCGCCCAGGTCCGAGGTGCGCGAGCGCGTCCACCAGGCGCTCAGGCTCGTGGAGATGGAAGACTACGCCGCGCGCCCGGCGCCGCTCCTCTCCGGCGGGCAGCAGCAGCGCGTCGCGCTGGCGCGGGCGCTGGCGGTGAACCCCGAGCTCTTGCTCATGGACGAGCCGCTCTCGAACCTCGACGCCCGGCTGCGCGAGGAGGTCCGCGTCAAGATGAAGGCGCTGGCGCGCGGCCTCGGCATCACCGTCCTCTACGTCACGCACGATCAGGTGGAGGCGCTGATGCTGGCGGACCGGCTCGCCGTGATGGCGGACGGGAAAATCCTTCAGGCCG
>DASWFA010000437.1:0-3034 GCA_036394475.1 Binatia bacterium | reverse complement strand
AATCTTGGGCGGCAACCACCCGCTCGCCCGCGGCGCCGGCGATGACCATCTCCGCGTCGAGAGCGAGAGCGACCGCCGGCAACTCGGCGGCCGGATCGCCGTGCGCGAGGCTGCCGCCGATGGTGCCGCGGTTGCGCGTCTGGATGTGGCCGACGAGCGGCATCGCCTCCCATAAAAGCGGGCACCGCTCAGCCAGGACAGCGGATTTTTCGAGCGCCCGTTGGCGCGTCAGCGCGCCGATGGCGAGCCGCCCGTTCTCTTCGCGCACGTAGTCGAGCTCGGCGAGGCCGTTGATGTCGATCAGCGCGCTCGGCCGGGCGAGCCGCAGCGCCATCATCGGCACGAGGCTCTGCCCGCCGGCCAGGATTCTCCCGTCTTCGCCGCTCCGCTCCAGAAGATCGAGCGCCTCGGCGCGCGTCTTCGGTCTGTGGTATTCAAACGGGGCCGGTTTCATCCTGGGGCGGCTTTCGACTCTGCGCGTTCGATGGCGACGGGGCGGGGCTTCCCCATTCGACGAAAAAGGAAATACGATGCGAGCAATCTTTTTGAAGTCGGCTCAGCGGTGCGACGGCAGGATATCTTTCCCCTCCGTCCGCTCGATGTAGCGGACGAAATGGTACTTGTGCTCGAGGTAGTCCATCGTGGGCTTCGGCAGCTTCCTGGCGTCGGTGTCCTCCTGGACCTTGACGACGACGTACTGCACGCCTTTTTCGCCGATCGCCCGGCGCGCCTCGCGCTCGAAGCTCTCGACGTCGTGGATCGTCTTGGCGGTTTCGACCCCGGCGCCCCGGGCGATGCCTTCAAGGCTGGCGCGGATGCTCGTCGCCGTCGGCTGGCTGATGCGGCTACCGCTGTAAACCTGGTTGTCGAAGACGAAGATTTTCAAGTTCTCCGGCAGGTAGCGGCCGATGGTCGTCACGGTCGCGAGGTCGAGCAGCGAGCTGCCGTCGGACTCCAGTCCGATCACCGTCCGGTGCGGCAGCCCGAGCGCCATGCCGAGCGCGACCGCGGCGGCGTTGCCCATCGAGCCGATCTTCATGTTGCCCTCGTGCTTCGACAGGTGGTTCCACTCCCAGTGGATCCCGGTCATGCCGAGGACGACGAGCTGGTCGGTGATCAATGGGCTGAGGATCTTGAGGCAATCGAATCGCTTCATGGGATTATGTCCAGCCTCCGGTGAAAATGGTAAACTCGCCGGTGAAGAGCAGGCAGGCCGGATGGTTGGACGACTGCGCCGCGCGCACGATGTCGGCGATCTTCGTTTCCACGCCTTCCTCTTTGTCGACGATGGCGTACGGGATGGCGAGCGCCTGGAGCAGCGCCTCCATCTTGTTGCCGTAGCCGGAAAACGTGATGCTGTTGGCCTTGTCGCCGGGGCTGCCGACGTGCGCGACGAGCAGCACCACCGGCGCGCCGACGCGGATCGCCGCGCTCTGGAGATTATACGTGGAGAGGAAAACGCCGGTCCCTTCCATATAGACCGCCGGCTTTTTGCCGACGAGCGCGGCGCCGGTGGCGATCGAGACCGCGCTGCCCTCGTGGCTCGCGCGCACCAGCGTGATCGATTTTTCCTGTTCCAGCAAAGGGATGATGTCCGGCAGGCGGCTCTCCGGCAGGAACGAGATAAAATCCACGCCGGCCGCCTTGAGACCTTCGACGACGCGTTTGGCCGCTTGCGGTGTCATTCACAAATCTATAGCAAAACAAAAAATCATCGTCAACGTTCAATGGTCAAATCCCCAGCCGCGCCGGACCGGCCGTCAATGGCCCTGTTCCCGATCCAAAACCACTCCGATCTGGATCCGGTTGCCGAAGGGATCGTAGCCGTACACCGTGTTCTTGTCCGGCTCGTGCCAGGGGATCTTCGTCGGGTCGAAACCCCAGTAGCGCTCGCGGAATTCGAAGCGCTCGTAGATCGCCGGATAGTGCTCCGGGGGAATCCGAAAATCGATGTGCGGCCCGCGGAAGCATTGCGTGCTGCGATCGGCCACTTTGTCGACTTTGCGGAGCACGACGAGCTGGCCGGACCTCGGCACCGTCAACGTCGCTTGTCCCTCCCCCGGGACCTGCTCGCCCTCGACCAGGCCAAACACGGAGGCGTACCAGTTTTTGCCGCGCTCGAGATCGGTCACCTCGACGCGCACGTGGCTGATGCGCCGGAGCGGAAAGAGCGCGCCCTGGGGTTTTTGGTCCGATGGGTCGCGGCGGACCGAGAGCTCGAATGTGTTGCCGTCGGGATCCAGGAAGAAGATCGACTCTCGAATCGGGCAGGGCTCGGGATAACGCACGGGTCCTTCGATATGCAGCTTCTGGTCTTGGGCGGTTTGGGCCGCCGCCGCGAGGCTCTCCGCGGCGACTTCGAAGCCCCAGACGACGCCCTCGAGCGGCCGCTGTGGGGCGGCCGAGAGGGGAAAATCCTGCAGCGCGAGCCCCCAGCCCCGGTGGTTCGCCACCGTGAGGAACATTATCTGAGGGACTTCCCGGTTCAGACCGCGCGCGTTGAGATTGGTCAGGTGGTCGAGCCGGCCGCCCATGACCTTTGTCCAGAAGCGATAGCCCCGGCCCAGGTCGTTGCTCGGGATCACCCCGTGATCGATGCGCTCCACCGTGGCGCCGTCATATTCGCTCATGGCATTCTCCTTTGCCGTCGATTTTTATTTTTGCGGCGCGTTGTCGAGGATCGCTTTGACCGGCTTCCAATCCATCCAATCGTGACGGCCGATTTCCACGTACTCGACGTCCTTTCTTCTCCGCGCCAGCTCGGGGACGACTTCCGGCGGCAGGTCTTCCCTGAGGGAGGTGGTCCGCTCGTCTTCGATGCCCGTGTTGGCTTGCCGGAAAGCGATCTGGCCCTCGCGCGAGAGGTACCAGTTGATGAACAGCCGGGCGCCGTTCGGATGCGGCGCCGATTGCATCAGGACCAGCGCGCCGTTGTTGGCGCCTATCCCCGGCGCTTCCTTGAACTGATACGGGTTCATCTCGGCGACCGGGAGGCCCTGTTCCGGCGCGCGCCTGAGACGGCAAATGAAACAGA
>DASWFA010000436.1:0-2462 GCA_036394475.1 Binatia bacterium | reverse complement strand
TGGAACATCTCCTCCGGCTGGAAGCGCCTCGGCGTCATGCCGTCGCGGTGGCAGTAGGCGAGAATCTTGTCCACCTCGGCGCGCGTCCTCCGAAAGCCCCAGACATAAAAATCGCGCCCCGCCGCGGCCCGCTCTTCTTCCCACAGCGCCCGGTACCAGAGGCCGGTCTGGTGCACGCGCTGCCATTCGAGCCACTCGTAGCAGCGCTCTTTGGACGCCTGCCAGGCGTCGAACAGGCTCATCGCGACCCAGGGATTTTTTTCCAGGACGGCGTTCTTGATCAAGAGCGTGTGCATGATGGGAAAAAATCCGGTGCGCCTGAAATAGTCCCGCTCCAGCTCGGCGTGGTTGGGGAAGAGAAAATCGATATCGGGATGGCCGTCCGGCGCCCAGGTGCCGGTGGTGATGGCGGCGGCCACCTGGCCGGAGGCGAGGAGATCGTGCTGCTTGACCCCCTTGGGGGCGATTTCGAGCTTCACCCACGAAGGCGGCTTCCAGTCGCCGATGCCCTCCCAGCGGTCGGCGACCCAGGTGATCGAGGCCAGGTCGACGCCGTATTCCTCCTCCAAAATTCCCCGCGCCCAGAGCGCGGTCGTCGTGAACCAGGTCTGGATGCCGACGCGCTTCCCGTTCAAGTCCTTGGGCGAGCGGATGCCGGCGCGCCGGTTGACGTAGATATAGGAGTGGCGGAACATCCGCTTGACGAAAATCGGTATCGCCGTGTAGCCGAACGTTTGATGCGCCAGGTCGGCGATGTAGAGGCCGCTGTAGAATTCGGCGACGTCGAATTTTCCCCGCTGGACCGCCCCGGGCCGCCCCGGATCGTTGGCGACCTCGATGGCGAGGTCGATGCCTTCGGGCTTGACCGCCCCGTCGATCAGCGCCCGGGCGCGGTCGTAGGGGCCGCAGGTCATGGTGAGCTTCAGTGCCACGCGTCGTCTCCTCGCGGAACTCTTTCCTGCTTCGGCGGGCGAGCCTGCCGCAGTTGCGCTCATATCACGGGATGATATTTATCATCAAGCCGGCCTCGGTCAATAGATCAAATGGATGGAGGGGCGCCTATGGCAAAAAAGATGGTCGATCCGCTGGGCCACCACGATTGGGAGTCGGCGGGATACGTCGCCGGCTGGGCGGAGCGCCAGGCGGGGAGGGAGCCGAATCGCCGGGAGCCGTTCGGCGTGCTGGCGGAGACGATAGCGCGCGACCGGCAGGCCGCGGTCCGATTCCTCGACGTCGGCGCGGGCTACGGCGGCCTCACCGAGTTCCTGCTGCGGCATTTTCCCGGGGCGACGGCGACCTGCCAGGACGGCTCGGAAGAGATGGTCAAGCTCGGCCGCGAGCGCATGAAGGATTTCGCCGGGCGCTTCGATTACGTCGTCGGCGATTTCAGCCGGCCGGGATGGAGCCGGGACATCACGGGGCCGTTCGACGCCGTCGTCTCCGCAATCGCCATCCACAACGTGCGCGACCGGCGCACCATCAAAAGAATCTACGCGGATATTTTTCCGCTGGTGAAGCCGGGCGGCTGTTTTTTAAACTTCGACGGGATGAAGCCGTCGCTCGAAGCGCAGCTCGACTACGTGAGGGAAGCGGGATTCACGGATGTGAAATGCTTCTGGCGAGGGGATCATCGGGCGGTCTTCGGCGGCTTTCGCCCAAGCCCTTGACCTTTTTGACCGGCCCGAAGTTCGAATAAACCACGCTAACTTGCCATAAGTCATTCCAGGAGCGAGGGGGCGAGCCCGGAGACCGCAGACGGCAGTCTCAGGGATATCTCTTCGCCATCTCGGTGAAAAAACCTTCTTTTTCCAGCTCCTGAAGCAGGCTCAGGTCGACGAACTGCTCCGGCCTGGCGTTTTTCGCCTGGGGAAACTGCCCGGAAAATTCGTCGAGCAGGAACTGGATGCCCTTGAGGGTGGGATAGGGCTTCTTCGCGACGCGCTTGACGAACCAGCCGACGGTCGCGTCGAGCACCTCGGCGTCGTTGGTGCGCATGTATTTGGCGATGATTTTTTTGGCCTCGGGCTGTTTACTGTGGATAAAATGAATCGCCTCGACGTAGCCTTTGAGCGCCGACTTGACCGTGTCGCGCTGCGCCTTGATGTAGGAGCGGGTCGTGGCGAAGCCGTTGCCCTGCACTTCGAGCCCCAGGTCCATCATGTCGAAGATCTCCGCCATGCCCTGTTTTTTCGCGCGCGGTATCTCCGACGGCGTGAGCAGCGTCGCGTCGATCCGGCCCGCCTCGATCGCCGCCAGCCGCTCGACCGTGCCGCCGGCGACGACGATTGCCACGTCCTTGTTCGGCTCGAGATTAAGCCGCCGGAGCAGGATCAGCGCCGCGTTGTGCGACGCCGAGCCGAAGCCGCTGACGCCCAGCTTCTTGCCCTTCAACTGCTCGACCTTGCCGAGGCCCGGCTTGCCGACCACCGAATAGGCGTAGGCGTTTTCCGACGAGCCGATGA
>DASWFA010000435.1:0-2023 GCA_036394475.1 Binatia bacterium | reverse complement strand
CCGCCTCGCCCGTGTTGATTCCCACCCCCACTTTGAGCGGCCGGCCGATGATCTCCGTCCATTTGGGGCCGAGGGAGTCGACCAGCTGGATCATCTCGATGCCGGTCTTGACCGCCCTAAGGGCGTCGTTGCCGTCGGATTTGGGCCAGCCGTAAAACGCGAAGACCGCGTCGCCGATGAATTTGTCGATCACGCCGTTATTATCGGTGACGATGTGGGCCGCGCGGCCGAGATAATCGCTCAGGAGCGACACCACCTGCTCGGGGGTGAGGTGCTCGGACATGGAAGTGAAGCCGCGTACGTCCGAGAACAGAACGGTGATGTGCCGGCGCTTGCCCTCCAGACCGAGCCCTTCCGGGAGCTTGAGCATCTCGTCGACCATATCGGTATTCAAATACCGGTTCAGCATGCCGCGCATGCGCAGGCGAAGTTTTTGCTCGCGGATGTACTGATCGAGGATGATGCCGCCATAGCTCATCGTGCTGCCCAGGACGACGGGGACCACGCTCAGCCAGAGCTGATCGTAGGAAAAGAGGTAGAGAGCGACGAAGGCGTAGAGGGCCATCAGCCCGAAGACGGTCGCCGTCGCGCGCAGCGGCCGGAAGTGAACGGCGGCCCAGATGGTTGCGGCGGAAAGCGCGATAAAGAGCGCGAGCAGGACCGAGCCCGGCACCACCACGATCGGATCGCCGGCCGCCAGCGTGTCGACGAAGTTCGCCTGGATCTCGACGCCGGCCATCGGCTGGCTGGCGCTGAACGGCGTCGAGAAGAAATCGTGCAGGCTCGGCGAATAGGCGCCGACGAGCACGATCTTGTCGCGGAAAAAGGCCGGGTCGATCTCGTCCCGCAGCACCCGGTAGTAGGGCGCGATCGGATAGGTCCGCCCCGGGCCGCGGAAGTTGATCATATAGGGCGCGGTCGACAGCTCGTCGGCCGGTTTTTTATTGCCGGTCGCCGCCGCGTAGATGCCGTAGGCGAAGCCGGGAAATTTCTGGTCCTGGAAGGGAAGCGCGAAACGGCCGCTCCTAACGACGCCGTCGCGGTCGATGACGAGATTGGCGGGGCCGTAGCCTTTGGCGTACTGCCGGATCAAGGGGATCGGCAGGCTGAGCCGCGCCCGGGCGCCGAAGGCGCTGTCGACTTCGGTCTGTTCGGCGCCGAGAATGACGTTGCCGGCGTCGCGGATCGCCTCCGCCAGGGCCCGGTCTTCGCGCTGGTCCGCCTTGGGCTCGGTGAACAGCACGTCGAAGGCGATGATCCTGGCCCCGGCCTGCTTGAGCTTGCGGATCAATGCGGCATGCATGGTTCTCGGCCAGGGCCACGGGAGGTCCAGCTCGTCGAACGAGTCCTGGTCGATGCTCACGATGACGAGCGGCAGCTTCGTCGGCACGGCGCCGCGGATCTGGAATCTGACGTCGAGACTTTTATATTCCAGATAATCCAGCAGCCCGCGCTGGTGCGCCGTGAACACGAGCGCGGCCAGGACTGCGCCGATGGCGATCTGGCGGATGAGCTTTTTGACTTCCATGGGCCGTTGATGAGGGAGAGTAGAGAGGGTTCACGCCGGTGTCAAGCCGAAGCCTCCCCTCGATCCCGGCCCGGAGCTGCGGCGTCCATTCTGCTCAATTTGCGCAATTTGCAATTTGCGCAATTTGATTGAAGCCCTTTTTATGTTATCTTTCGAATCGGCATGAGCGAGACTGTATCGACAGACCGCTTTTATATGGAGCTGGCTCTCCGCGAGGCCCGCGAGGCGGCCGCCGCCGGCGAGATACCGGTCGGCGCGGTCGTGGTGTACGAGGGCGAGGTGATCGCGCGGGCGCGCAACCGGCGGGAAGAGCTGCAAGACCCGATGGCGCACGCGGAGGCGCTGGCGCTCCAGGCGGCGTCCGCGCGGAGAAACAGCTGGCGGCTGGAAGGCTGCTCCCTCTACGCTACTTTGGAGCCGTGCGTCATGTGCGCCGGCGCCGTTCTTCAAGCCCGCGTGGCGCGGCTCGTCTACGGCTGTCTCGATCCCAAGGCC
>DASWFA010000434.1:0-3836 GCA_036394475.1 Binatia bacterium | reverse complement strand
GGCCGGCCGTTTTCTCAACGCGTGGTGGATCGCCGTCTTCGCCCTGGTTTTCTTTTCCACGATCAAGCGCGCGGTTTACCTTCTGCCCGCCTACCCGGCGATCGCCCTGCTGGCGGCCCGGGCGCTGACCGAGCCGGGCGCCCGCGCCGCGGCGCTCCGGGCGCGCCTGTTCGCATCGCCCAAGCGGGCCGCGCTCGCGATCGTGCTGTTGGATGCGCTGCTGGTGCTGCCGAATCCGACGGTCTGGAAGCGCCAGGGTTCCTATCAGGGCATCCTGAGCTTCGTAAAGCAGCTCGATAGCTCCGTGCCGGCGACCGCCGCTTTATTCGCCGCGCCCGAGGTCAAGAACCCCGTCCTCATCGTCATCGCCTACCGTTTGGATCGCAACATCCTGCGCAAGCCGATGGCCTGCGCGGAGGCGAACGATTACTTTTTGACGCCGGCGGATGCGGCCGGCCTCTCCGGCGCGGGCAGGAAGGTCCTTGCCGCGGCGGAAAAAATCAACGTCGCGCTCAGCGTCGCGCTCGCGCCGCAGGGAAAGACCTGCGCGCCCGAGAATCCGAAGCTGCGCGAGGACGATCAGGCGGATTCGACGGATTCGGATTGACGCGCGCGCCGGTAGAGGACGAAGACGAGGCCGCCGGCGAGGCCGCTGGCGATCACGATCCCGAGCCACAACACCCCGCAGGCGACGGCCTTCTCCGGGCCGACGCCCACCCGGCCCAGGAAAAATAAATAGCTCCCCTCGCGGAGCCCGATGCCGCTGATGCTGACGGGCAGCATGGCGACGATGTCCAGCAGGGGGAAAAAAACGCAGGCGTAACTCCACGAGAGCTCGAAGGCGAGGGCGTCGGCGATGAGAATCTGGATCCCGATCTGAATCGAGTGAAAGACGAGCGACAGCGCGACGCTCCCGGCCAAAACCCCCGGCCGGCGCCAATAGGCGCTGCCCAGATCGTGCAGCTTTTTTCCCAGCGGGTGGCGGATTTTCAGGATCAGCCGGTCGGCGAAGGGGAACGCCGCGTAGGCCAGCAGCGGGACGGCGGCGACGACAAACGTCGCGTAGCGGACCGCCGGAGGGACCAGCGCGGCGTAATCGGGAAACGCGATCAGCGCGGCGGCGCCGATCCACACCAGGACCGCCAGCCCGATCGCCCGATCGGCGAGAATCGAGACGAGCGCCAGGGCGGCGGCCTCCGCCCGGCCGGAGTCGGATCTATCGCGCGCGAGGTAGAAGACCCGGCCCGCGTCGCCGCCCAGGGTGCCGAGCGCGAACAGATTAAAAAACATCCCGATATAGTAGAAGCCGACGAAATCCCCGAGCGGGTTCGAAAAACCGAGCGGGCGCGCCAGCACGGCCCAGCGCACGGCGGTGAGCGCCTTGCCCGCCATATAGGCCGCGAGCGCCGCGGCGAGGAAAGAAAGCCGCGCCGAGGAGAACGTCTGGAGGAATTGCGACAGGTCGATGGTGAAAAAAAGGACCGCGAACAGGCCGATCCCGACCGCGGCCTTCGCCAGGAGAACAAAAGGAGCGCTCGGTTTTTTCATTATCGAGACCGGCTTCTATACTCTGGTCGCGCGCTTGTCAATCGAGGCGCGTTTTTCCGATTGTGCGGCCGAGGGGAGCCGGTATAATACGAGAACAAGAGATGGGAGGCGCGCCATGAAAATTCTCCACACGATGATCCGGGTGAACGATCTGGAGGAGTCGATCCGGTTTTACTGCGACGTGCTGGGCATGCGGCTGCTCAGGAAAAAGGACTATCCCTCCGGCCGCTTCACGCTCGCCTTCGTCGGCTACGGCGCCGAATCCGACGCGGCCGTCGTCGAGCTGACGCACAATTGGGACACCGAGCGGTACGACCTCGGGAACGCCTTCGGCCACATCGCGGTCGGGGTCGAGGATATTTACCGAACCTGCGAGGCGGTGTGCGCCAAAGGCGCGAAGATCGCGCGCGAGCCCGGCCCGATGAAGCACGGCGGCTCGGAGATCGCCTTCATCGAAGACCCGAACGGCTACAAGATCGAGCTGATCCAATTAAAATAGCGACCGATCTAGGGGCGGTTCGCGAACCGCCCCGACGCCATGCCGGCTTACGACCCGCAGCCTCTTCCATCGCTCTCGTGATTTGCATCGACGATGGTTTTCATCTAGGATAAATCGCACTTCCGTTCAAGACATATTTCCCGGAACTTGAGGAGGCATGAGCGCATGGCCACCATGATTACGAGCGAGTGTATCAACTGCGGCGCGTGCGAGCCCGAGTGTCCCAACAACGCCATTTCCCAGTCGGAAGATATCTACGTCATCGATCCGCTCCTCTGCACCGAGTGCGTCGGCTTTCACGACTACGAAGCGTGCGCCGCGGTCTGCCCGGTCGACTGCTGCGTCACCGATCCCAACAACGTCGAGGGCGAAGCGGCGCTGATCGAGCGCGCCCGGGCGATCCATCAAGACGTTCAGTTCGGCGAGGCTTTCGAATCGCGGTTCCGCAAGGGCGGCGACCAGCCGGCCGCCGCCGCGGCGAAGCCCGCGGCACGCCCGGCCGCGCCCGCGCCGGCCCCCGGGACGAGCGCCGCGCGGGAAGTCGCCGAGGCCGCGCCCCTGGACGGCGGCGACGCGGGCCTCACGCCGCTCCCCGACATCGATTCCTGGGAATTTCCGGTCCGCTGCTTCAAATGCGGCGCGGGCTACCAGCTCCCGATCGGCCGCTTCATGATCGGCAACGTCCTGTGGTGCCCCCACTGCCACAAGTCGATGGTCGTCAAGGACAACCTCAACTTTCGCATCCGCACCCTGCTGAAGGATTTCTACGACGGCGCGGAGCGGGACGAGGCCCGGTTCCACGCCCGCAGGGAGAAAGAGCTGGAAGAGTTCCGGGAAAAGCGGGTGAAAGAGCTCGCCGACATCGAGACGCGCCGGCGCCAGGGGCTGGAAAAGATCAAGGCCGAGCTCAGCGAGATCGGCGAGAATTACGACGCCCCGGGGCGGCCCGCCAAAAAGAGCGGCGCGCTCGGCTGGGGATAGTCCCGCCCGATGTTCGTCTCCTGGCTCCACGTGCTGGCCCTGACGGCTTATCTCGGCGCCGTCTTCGGCCTCTGGGCCGTCGTCTTCCCGAGCCTCGCCGCGGTCGAAAGCCGCGAAGCGCGGCTCAAGCTTCTCGGCCGCAGCCTGAAATTGTACAACCCCATCCAGTGCGGCGCCCTGGGCCTCATCGTCCTCACCGGGGCGATCGGAGTCACCGATTTAAAAGCGGCCTACCGCGGGTCGTTCGCCGAGGAATTCGGGGCGATGCTCGGCGTGAAGCTCCTGTTCGCGTTCGTCCTCATCCTCCTCAGCACCTATCAGAGCATGGGCGTGGCGCTCCGCTTCGTCCGGCGCTACGAAGGCGGCGAGGCGATCACGCCTCAAGAGCTCGACTCGGTGGCCAAACGCCTCCGGAGCTCGACGCTCCCCCTGCTGCTGCTTTCCGCCGCGACCGTGTGGATGGGCCTCGAGCTCCGTCGTTGACAAAAATTTTTCATGGCGGCGTTGGACAACCGTTCGTGCTGAGACTGCCGGGGCACGACCAAGCCGGGCAAGGGTTTTTATGATCCTGATTCTTTTTCTTTGTTTCTTTCTCTCCGGCGCCGCGGCCCTGGTGTACGAGGTCGTGTGGATGCGGATGCTGACGCAAATCTTCGGCAGCTCCGCCTACGCCGTCGCCACGGTGCTCGCCGCCTTCATGGCCGGCCTCGCGCTCGGGAGCTATACTTTCGGGCGCCTGGCGGGACGCGGCAAAAATCTCCTCCGACTCTACGGCGTCCTGGAGCTCGGCATCGGCGGCTACGGCTTT
>DASWFA010000433.1:0-2555 GCA_036394475.1 Binatia bacterium | reverse complement strand
CCCCGAGACGCGCCCGGGCGCGGCGGATGGCCCACTCCTCGCCCGCCGGGTCGCCGGAAGCCGCCACGATCAGCCGCGCGGAGCGGAGCTTCTCCGCCGTCGCTAAAATCGCGTCCATCGCGTCGATCGCATCATGGGGGTCCACCCCGGCGGCCGCGGCCAGGGCGACCGGCTTGCCGAGCCTCTCGGCGATGTGCACGGCCTGGCTGAAGACAAGGACTTTGTCGTCCGCGCCGTCCGGCCCGCCGTCTTCAGGCGCGGCCGCGGGGTCCAGCGCCAGCACGACCACGTCGATTTTTTTCGTGTCGGTCTCGTCCAGGACCTGCTCCAGATAGCCGAGGCCCGCCGGGCCGCGCGCGGCGAAGAGAATATTGCCCTCCCGCACGCGGAGCGACTCGGGCGAAAGATCGTCCCGGACCTCGAAGCGGAACCTCTCGATCCCGACCTCTTTCAAGGGCTCGTGCGGCAGGGTTTGCCTCGATCCATAGCGGCGCTCCGACGCCGTGAACGCGGCGAACAGCACGGCGGTGAAAACGACCCCCCAGATCGTCGCCGTCTCCTTGGTCAGCATGTTGACGACGGCGAGCAGGAAGAGCGTCGCGGTAATCGCCATCAGCCCGAGCGGGATCTCGGTTCTCCCGATCCTGAGATTGAGCGGGACCTTCCAGCGCGGCGCCTCGGGCGCCTTGAAGCGCAGCACGGTGACGGCCAGGGCCTTCAGCGCGAAGCTCCAGACGACGCCGAAGGCGTAGGCCTCGCCCAGCCGGTAGACGTTGCCGCGGCTCAGCACGATCGCCGCGAGCTGGAGCGCGGCGATCAGATTGATGATGCGGTAGGTGGTGCCGTACCGGGCGTGCGGCTCGCGGAACCATTGGGGCAGCACGCCGTCCTCGGCGACCCGGTTGAGCACGCCGTTCGAGCCGATGATCGCGGTGTTCACCGCGCCGGAGAGAATCAACATGCCGACGAGCACCACGAAGGCGTGGAAGGCGAGCTTTAAAGACGCGGGCCCGGCGAGAAAGATCGCCAGGCCGCCGATCAGGTTGTCGTAGTAGCGCGCGCGCTCGGCGTCGGGGATGAGCATCACCGAAAAAAACGACACCAGCGAGGTGAAC
Organism: Binatia bacterium; assembly: GCA_036394475.1. Lineage (GTDB taxonomy): Bacteria > Desulfobacterota > Binatia > UBA9968 > UBA9968 > JAJPJQ01. The sequence goes on along the minus strand of DASWFA010000433.1, from coordinate 1,440 downwards.
AGGAGGCTGTAGATGAAGATCGTGAGCCCCGCGCGCTTCAGATTTTCGAGCTTGGGCGCCTCGATCTCGCGGTAGACCTGGGCCAGGCTCTCCTCGCCGCTCATCGCCAGCAGCGAGTGGCCGAGCGCGATCAGAATCGCGATGAAGGGAATGGACGGCGCCGCCGTGCCCTTGAGCCAGCCGAGCGCCTCGTCGCTGAAGCTGAGATTCTCCGGCGCGGGCGGCGGCACCGGCTGATAGCCGCGCGTGAAGACCGTGATCAGGCACCAGGCGATCAGGATCACCACCATCACCGTCGTGATCTGCATGATCCGGAGCGCCTTGGCGCTCGAGAACGGGATGCCGATCCGGTTCGTGCGCCAGAAATAAAGCGTGACCAGGACGGCGAAGCCGGCCGCGAACGAAGGGCCGGGCGCTCTCGGCCAGGCCAGGCCGAAGTAGCCGGCGGACTCGTTCAAGAGGCCGGCGAGATACAGACCGGCGCTCACCGCGCTGATCGGTCCGGTGAGCGTGTAGTCGAACAGGAGCGCCGAGACCGAGAGCTTGGCGGCGACGCCGCCCATCGCCGCGCGCACGACCCGGTAGACGCCGCCGCGCACGAACATGCTGCAGCTCTCGATGTACACCGCCCGCACGGCGTAGGAGAAGAGCATGATGGCGAGGATGAACCAGGGCGCCGCCTTGCCGACCGCCTGTTCCGCGATGCCGCCGGCGTAGTAGGCGGAAGAGCCCAGGTCGGCGAGCACGATCGCCGCCGCGCGCCAGAAGGAGATGAAGGCGAGCATCGCGGTGATCGGGACGATGTATCTCGGCCGGGCCGTGCCGTCGGTCTCCGTGCGCGCCCCCATAATAAAAGCAAGGCACTTCCATCCCTTGATGAAAATCGGGTGAAAATCCGGGCCGTGCGCGATATGCGAATGAGGGAAAAGGAAAAAGTTTTAGAGAAGGGTGAATGAACTTTCAGCGGGGCCGGTTCGGCGCGGCCTGCGCCAGCAGGAGGTACGAGAGAACCGTCGAATCGGGGCGCGTATTTTTCGCCTGGAGCTGATGGGTCCTGGTCTCGCGCAATTTTTTCAGCAGGTCGCCGAAGGACGCGCCGCTCAAGACGCGGTTGAATTGAGACCGGTAGTTGTGGACGACGCTCACGTTCTCGATCACGAGATCGTAGACCTTCCAGTCGCCGCTGCGCGCGCGCAGCTTGTAATTGATCGCCAGCTCGTCGCCCTTGACCCCCATCACCTTGGTGTCCACCTCGGCGAATTCGCCGTCGCGGCTCTCGCGGAGATAGGCGAATCGGTCGCCGGCGTAGAACTCGATCTGGTCCAGATAGGCGTCTGCCAGGAGGCCGCTGAAGACTTTGACGAAATCGGACCGCTCCCGGAACGTGCGCGCCTGCCAGTGCGGCCCCAAAGAGCGCTGCGCCATCTCCGCGAAGTCGAA
>DASWFA010000432.1:0-9140 GCA_036394475.1 Binatia bacterium | reverse complement strand
CGTCAACTACGCCTTCACGGTGTTGATCGCGATCCCGGGCTTTTTCCTGCTCGACTACTACGCCGGGTTCTCCCTAGTAGGGCAGCTCGTCCTGTGGGGCGCGTTCGCGATCCTTTTTCCAGTGTTTTTTTTTCGCCATTCGAGAAGCCTGTGGCTCTCGGCCGCTTATTTGCTCGACCCCGACGATAAAGGGCGGCTGAGGGCGGTGACGAAGGAAACGGGGCCGCGGTGAGCGCCGGAAATCTGGGGCCGCGCGAGAGCCGGAAGCGCATGATTTTCGGCTGGGCCATGCTCGCGGCCGGGCTCGGCGCGACCGCGGGGCTCAACTATTATCGTGCCGGCGTTTACTGGCGGCTCCTGGTATTCTTTCCCTTTTGGCTTGCAACGCTGGGACTGCTTCAGGGCCGTGAAAAGACCTGAGTCGCGCTCGCGGCGCGCGGCGCGCGCAATCTGGACGCGGGAGAGGAGCAGATCGAGGACCGGGGACTGGCGGCGGCATTGCGCAAAAAGGCGGGGAGCATGCGCCTGTGGGCGCTCATCGCGGCGCTTGCCCTGACGCTGGTGGTTTCGCTGGCGGCGATGTATTTTGGATGATCCGATAAAAATTTAAGAGGTGACGTATGAGCGAATTGGCTGCGAAGGAGTGCATTCCGTGCCGGGGCGGCGTGCCGCCGCTCAAGGGCGCAGAGATCACCGGGCTGCTGGAAAAGCTCGGCGGCGGCTGGAAGGTCGTCGGCGAGCATCACCTGGAAAAAGAATACCCGTTCAAAAATTTCCGCGAGGCTCTCGACTTCACCAACCGGGTCGGCGAGACGGCCGAGGCGCAGGGGCACCATCCCGACATCTATCTCGCCTGGGGCAAGGTGAAGCTCACGATCTGGACGCACAAGATCGACGGCCTGACCGAGAGCGATTTCATCTTCGCCGCCAAGGCGGACGCCGCGCTTTAATTCGTGACCCTCACCCCTCCCTCTCCCCGTAAGGGAGAGGGTTAAGCAGGAGGCCGGGATCTATTCCCTTCCTCTCCTTGAAAAGGAGAGCGTTATTTATAAGGAGGCGGGCTCTTTTCTTTCCTCTCCCTGGAAGGGAGAGGATGAAGGTGAGGGTCGTACGTTCCTGTGCCTGCGGCCTAGGCTCCCCGCCTCGGAATATCGCCGGAGGGAAGGAGGGTTCCGTTTTGGACACGTTCATCAGGCCTTGGGTTTCGGCTCCTCCTCCAGGGCGCCCATCGCGATGGACGCGTGCATGAAGGGGCCGCCGGCGGCGAGCGCCACGGCGACGAAGACCGCCTCGGCGATCTCGGCGTCCGACGCGCCGGCCTTCTTGGCCCGCTTGGTGTGGGCGTCGATGCAGAAAGGGCACTGCGTGACGTGGGCGGCGGCGACGGCGATGATCTCCTTGGTCTTCAAATCGAGCGCCCCCGCCTCGAAGGCTTTCTTGTCGAAATCGATGAACGACGCAAAAAGATCGGGCTTCAGCTGGCGCAGCTTGCGGAGTTGCTTGGAGCTTTCGCTGTGGTAGTAGTGCTCGGCCATGATTTTTTTCCTCCAGACTTAAGAATTGACGGAGATCATAGCGATTAGAGCCGCGTCGGACAACCTGATGACGGACCTCGCGGGCGAGCTCCTCCAGCGAGGGCAATGGGTCGCTGTCTTGAGGCGGCCTGCAAACGGCAGAGGCGCGGCCAACTTAGTGCGACTCGAACGGCTTGCCCAGCACCGCGCACGTCATCGAGCCTTTACGTCCTTGTGCCCTCTCGTCGGACCTCGCCCGCTCGTCCGCGGAAGAGAGGATGCCAAAAGGTGGCGTTTGACAACCCCGGCCCCGGCTGGTCAGAATAGAGAGACAACGTAAAGAAAGGATGTCCCCGCATGCCGTCCTTCGACATCGTCAGCCGCGTGGATTTGCAGGAGGTCGACAACATGGTGAACATCGCCCGCAAGACGATCCTCACCCGCTACGACTTCCGCGACTCGAAAACCGAGATCAGCCTGGATAAAAAGGAAAAAAAGATCCGCGTCGTCACCGAGGACGAGATGAAGATGCGGGCGGTGCAGGAGGCGCTGGTCGAGAACGCGGTCCGGCGGAAGATCGACCCCAAGGCGCTCGACGCCAAGGAGATCCAGCCGACATCCCAGGGCATGATCCAGCGCGAGATCGTCGTCAAGGAAGGCGTGGACACCGACACGGCGCGCGCGATCGTGAAGCTCGTCAAGGGGCTGAACCTGAAGGTGCAGTCGGCGATCCAGGACCAGCAGGTGCGCGTGACCGGAAAGAAGATCGACGACCTGCAGAGCGTGATCAAGGCCGTGCGCGCCGCCAACCTCGGCATCCCGCTGCAATTCATCAACATGGCGGGTTGATAAATCCTGGCGGCGCGCGCATGCCTCGGCGTGCGCCCTCCGGCGAAGGGCAATGGGCCGGTGGCTTGAGGCGTATACCAGACGGCAAGGTGGGCGCGCGCCGAGGCATGTGAATGATTCAACGATGGAGGTCGGTTATTTATGAGCGAAAAAATTCACAAATCGGACGACGAGTGGAAAAAAGAGCTGTCGCCCGAGCAGTATGACGTCTGCCGCCAGAAGGGCACCGAGCGGGCGTTCAGCGGCGCCTATTGGAACACCAAGGACAAGGGCGTTTATCTCTGCGCCTGCTGCGGCAACGAGCTGTTCAGCTCGGATACCAAGTTCGACTCGGGCACCGGCTGGCCGAGCTTCTGGGAGCCGGTGAAGACGGAGAACGTCGAGACCGAGTCGGACAACAGCTACGGCATGCGCCGGACCGAGGCGATGTGCAGCCGCTGCGGCGCGCATCTCGGCCACGTGTTCGACGACGGCCCCCAGCCGACCGGCCAGCGCTACTGCATCAACTCGGCTTCGTTGAAGCTCGCGAAGAAGACTTAACGGCGTGAACGGAACGGCGTTTCAGGACCAGGGCTCGGTGCCGCATTGCCACGGCTGCGGCGCCGACAACGAAAAAGGGCTCCGCATCAAGAGCGTCTGGGACGGCGACGAGGCGGTGTGCCTGTGGCGCCCGGAAAGCCACCACTGTGGCGGCAGCAGAGACATCGTCAACGGCGGGATCATCGCGACCCTGATCGACTGCCACAGCCTGAACCTGGCGGTCGCGCGCGCCTACAGGGAAGAGGGGCGGCCGATCGGCAGCTCGCCGCGGATCGCCTACGTCACCGGCAGCCTGAACGTCTCCTATCTGCGCCCGACCCCCATCCATGAGACGCTCGAGCTGCGCGCGCGCATCGAAAAAGTCGAAGGCCGAAAAGTCTGGGTCCGCTGCGCGCTCCGCGCGGCGGGCGAGCTGTGCGCCGAGGGCGAGGTGCTCGGCATACGGCGCGGAGAAGGCGAAAGCAAAAAGTAAAAAAGGCAAAATGGATTATATTACTTTAGGACGGACCGGCCTGAAGGCGAGCGTCGCCGGGCTCGGCTGCGGCGGCCCGAGCCGGCTCGGGCTCCGCGACAACAAATCGGAAAAGGAATGCGCGGCCCTGGTGCGCCAGGCCTTCGACCTCGGCGTCAACTTTCTCGACACGGCGGAGGTCTACGGCACCGAGGAAATCGTCGGCCAGGCGCTCGCCGCGCTGCCGAGGGAGCAGGTGATCATCTCCACCAAGATGAAGTTCCCGCCGGACGATAAGCGCGATCCCCCCGGCGAGGTCAGGAAAAGCCTGGAGCGGAGCCTCAAAAGCCTCGGCACCGACTACGTGGACATTTATCATGTCCACGGCGTCGAGCCGGGGGAATACGAATTCGCCGCGACGGAGATATTGCCGGCGCTGCTGCGTCTCCGCGAAGAGGGAAAGGTCCGCTTTATCGGCGTCACCGAGGCGTTCGTCGACGACATGAGCCATCGCATGCTCGAGCAGGCGGTGGAAGACGGCCACTGGGACGTAGTCATGGTCGGCTTCAATCTGTTGAACCAGTCGGCGCGGCAGCGGGTTTTTGCGCGCACCCTCGAGGCCGGCGCCGGCACGCTCGTGATGTTCGCCGTGCGCAAGGCGCTCAGCCGGCCGGAGCGGCTCGGCGAGGTGTGGGACGAGCTGAAAAAAAAGGGGCTGCTGAACCTCGGCGGGCGCGCCTCGAAAGAGCCGCTGGGTTTTTTGCTCGGCGACGGCAAGGCGTCGAGCATCGTCGACGCGGCCTACCGCTTCTGCCGCCACGAGCCGGGCGCGCACGTGGTTCTCACCGGCACCGGCAGCGCCGATCATCTGAAACAAAACATAGAATCCCTCAACAAGCCCCCTCTGCCGGCGCCCGCCGTGGCCCGGCTGAAAGAGATCTTCGCGCAAGTGGACTGCGTGACGGGAAATTAGCCCTCACCCTGACCCTCTCCCGCGAGCGGGAGAGGGAACAGATCAAGGAACGAACTTCAGATACAATTCAAACTTTTCTGCGCAAGCACCGCAGTGAAGGACAGATGCGGTTTTCGACTTCCTCGCCCTCCTTTGGAGGGAGAGGACGCAGGTGAGGGTGGTCAGCTCGTCTTGAAGAGGCGCGCGTATTGCTCCCAGAGGGCGGGGGAGAGCGCGGCGGTCTGGAGGTTTTCCTCCACGTGGCGGGTCTGCTTCATGCCGACCAGGGCGGTCGTGACTCCGGGAGTGGAGCGGACAAACTGGAGCGCGCGCTGCGCGTCGGTGTCGAGGCCGCCGAAGACCTCGCCGACGAACGGCGGCAGGTTTTTCGCGAGCTGCCCCTGATAAATCGCCGCGCTGCACATCACCGTGATGCCGAGCGCCTGCGCGGCCTCCAGCGTCGAGAGCTGCTCGCCCTGCACGGTCTGGTTGCGCTTCGTCAGCGCCTCGACCATGCCGAGGTTGAGCGGCAATTGGATCGCCTTGAAATGATGGTTGTCGCCGCCGGCCCTGCGCGCGATCTCGACGACTTCGGCGAGCGAGAGGTAGTCCTTGGCTCCGGGATCGCTGCGGAAGGCGTTCCAGGTCGCGGTGCCGTACATGCGGATCTTCCCGGCCGCGACCGCGCCCTCCAGCGCCTCGAAGGCTTTGAGCAGACGGTCGTTGAATTCTTCGCGCGCGACTTGGACGAGCTGGGTCTCGGGGTTGTGGACGTAGTAGACGTCGATCGAGTCGAGGGCTAGGTTCCGCAGGCTCTGCTCGAGCTGGTTGAGCAGGTAGGAGGGCGCCATGCAGTGGCAGCCCGCGGCCAGGTCCGCGGGCGCGGCGATTCCGGGCTTTACGAACGTGTCGGCGAAATAAGTCCGGATGTCGGCCGCGGGAGAGCCGTCGAAGGGGAGGTAGCCGCCCTTGGTGGCGACGACGATGCCGCTGCGGTCGAATCCGTTCTTCGCGAGGTCGCCGAGCGCCGCGCCGATGGCGCGCTCGCTCCGCTGAAAGCGATAGTTGATCGCGCTGTCGATGACGTTCGCGCCGAGCTCCACGGCGCGCGCGATCGCGCCGCGGTAAAGGCCGTCGGCGGCGTCGTCGTGGTTGCCGAGATAGGTGCCGATGCCGATCGAAGACAGCCAGAGCCCCTGGGAAAGACGGAAATGGTCGCCGGGGATTTTTCCCTGAAACCGCTGGCGGTAGGCGGCCGTTCCTTCGGTCGTTGCCCAACCGGGTTGTCCCATAATATTTCGTTTCCGGCGTCAGGGGCGCCGCTGCGGCTTGACCGGCGCCCGGCGCGCGAATATGCCGTCCATGCCGAGCGTCCGACCGGGATTGGAGAGGATGAAAACCAGAAAAGCGACCATGAAGGTCTCCTGCTGCGCCAGCGCGGCGCCGCCGCGCGCCATGCCGGGACCGAGGGCGTAGTTCGCCATCATGAAGAGTCCCACGATCGAGCTCCAGCGCGTCAAAAGCCCGATGAGGACGCAGGCCCCGACCGCGATCTCGCCCCACATCACGAGCTGGCCGAAAAGCACGCTGTTGGGAATGACCGTCTCGGCGAGAAACGTCTTGTACCAGGGAAAGAGATTGACCTTGCCGAGGTCGCCGATCTGCCTGCCGAACCAATCGCTGTGGGGAAAATCGCGGATATATTTATGCACGCCCTGCTGCAGCATGTAGTAACCGATCCAGAGCCTGAGCGGGACGATGTGCCAGAGGTAGGTGCGTTCGGACAAGTTCATGGGTTCCTCCTGGAAGGCGGTCCCCCTGGTTAGAATTCGTCCTTGAGCTGCCGGACTTTAGCGAACACCGAGAGCGGATTCAAGGTCAGGTCGGCGAACCGCCGCCTTAAATTTTCCCGGATCTCCGGGCTATCCGAGCGGAGAAACGGATTGGTTTCCTTTTCCTCCGCCATCGTCGACGGCACCGTCGGGCGTCCCTCGGTCCGCGCCGCGCGCGTCCGCTTCAGCCGCTCGGCGAGCTTCCGGTTGCCGGGCTCCAGCGTCAGGGCGAACTCGAGGTTTTTCTCCGTGTACTCGTGGCCGCAGTAGACCAGAGTGTCGGGCGGGAGCCCCGCGAGCCTGGCGAGCGAGGCGAGCATCTGCTCCGCCGTGCCCTCGAAGAGGCGCCCGCATCCGGCGGTGAAGAGCGTGTCGCCGCAGAAAAGCGCGTTGCCGAAGAGATAGGCGACATGGCCTTTCGTGTGGCCGGGGATGAAAAAGACCCGCGCGCCCAGATCGCCTATCCGGATCTCGTCGCCGTCGTCCACCGGATGCGTCAGGCCGGGAATCCTCTCGCGGTCCTGCTTGTGCCCGTAGACGTCCAGCTTGAGCCGCCCGAGCAGGCCCGAATTCCCCCCGGTGTGGTCCCTGTGGTGGTGCGTATTGAGGATCGCGCTCGGAGCGACCTTTTCCTTTTCCATCCGCGCGAGCACGGGCTCGGCCTCCGACGGGTCGATCACCGCCGTCGCGCCCGTGTCGGACACGACGAGGTAGCCGTAGTTATCGCGCAGCAACGGAATCTGTACGATTCGCATGACTGTCTTATAGCAAAAGCCCGTGGCAACAGGAACGGGTATCGATGAACCTCACCCTTCGACAAGCTCGGGGTGACCGGGATCATGCTCTAGAACCCGTTCGTGCTGAGCCTGTCGAAGCGCGAACACAGGGTTGACCCCCGCCGCGCGTTTCCACTAGGATTGAATGCATGCTGCGCGCCGGAGTCGGATTGTCGTCTGACGCCTCGACCGAGCGGGCCGCCGAAGCGGCCGCGGCCCAGGCGATGGAGCGGGCCGGCCTCGACCGGGCGGACTTGGTCGTGGTTTTTTTCACGGCGGACCACGCGCCGGCCGGGCACAAGCTCGCCGCAGCGCTCGGCCGCGTCGCCCGCACCGATGAGATTGTGGGCTCGAGCGGCGCGGGCGTGCTGACCATCGACGGCGAGATCGAGGGCGGCCCCGGCGTCGCGGCGCTGGTTTTCGCCTCGGACGGCGTCGCCGCGCGGCCGTTCTTGCACCATCCGCTCGGCGCCCGCGCGGCGGAGATCGGCGCCGATCTCACTCGCGCGCCCGCCGACGCCGGGTCCCTCCTGGTCGCCTTTCCCGATTCCTACAACCTCGAGCCGCGCGCGCTCTTTCACGGCATGGAAGAGGGCGGGTTCGTTCCGCTGGTCGGCGCGGGCTCTTCCGAAAACGGGACCCAGGGGAAGACGTTCCAGCTTTACCGCGAGAGCGTGACGACCAACGGCCTCTCGGGCTTCTCGCTCGGCGGCTCCTTTGCCGCCTCGATCGACATCACCCAGGGCTGTCAGCCGATCGGCCGGGAGATGACGATCACCAAATGCGAGGGAAACTTCATTTTCGAGATCGATCATCGTCCGGCCTTCGAGAGCTTCGCCCGGGTGCTCAAAGGGCCGCTCTCGGACGATCTCGGGCGCGCGCTGGCGTACGTCTTCGCCGGGCTCCCCGCCGAGCCGGAGAAAAACAGCGTCGGCGCCGGGGAATATCTCGTCCGCAACATCGTCGGCCTCGATCCCAAGAGAGGCATCCTGGCGGTCGCCGAGGAGGTCTTCGAGGGCGAGCGCATGCTGTTCACTTTACGCGACGCCGCGCGGGCGCGCGAGGATCTGGGCCAGATGCTCGAGCGGCAGGCCCAGACCCTCGGCGGCAGGCCGCCGGCCCTGGGATTTTACTTCAACTGCTGCGCGCGCGGCCGGTCGCTCTATCAAATGGACGGCATCGACGCCGCCTACATCCGCCGGGCGCTCGGCGATTTTCCCCTGATCGGCCTGTTCGGCGGCTTCGAGCTGGCGCCGCTCGGGAGAAAAAATCATCTCTTCGCTTATACCGGCGTCCTCGCGCTGGTCACGGAAAAATAGGCAACCCTCACCCCAGCCCTCTCCCTGGAAGGGAGAGGGCAAATCAAAAAGGGAATCCTCGAGAGCCAGAGGCAAAACGGGAGAGCGATGCTGGGACCGGCCGACATGCTGCTCCTCGGAGGCGGCGCTTTCCTGGCCGCCATGCTGGCGGCGGTCGCGGGCTTCGGCGGGGCGGCGGTGCTGCTGCCGCCGCTCGTGGTGCTCTTCGGCGTCCGCGACGCCATCCCGATTCTCACCGTGGCGCAGCTCATCGGCAACCTGAGCCGCGTCTGGTTCAACCGGCGCGAGCTCGACTTCCGGGTGGCCGGCTGGTTCGCCCTCGGCGGGGTCCCCGCGGCGGTGGCGGGCGGGCTTCTCTTCGCCTCGGCGCCCCTCTCTTTTCTCACCCGGCTGCTGGGGGTTTTCCTCATCGCCGTCGTGCTCTATCGCCATCTGGGAAACGAAGCCATGCTGAGAGTGCCGCTCCGCGGCTTCGCCCTTCTCGGGGCGGTCTTCAGCTTCGTCTCGGCACTGCTCGGCAGCGTCGGGCCGATCATGATTCCGTTCTTTCTGGCCTACGGCCTCGTCAAGGGCGCGCTCATCGGCACCGAGGCGCTCGCCACCGTCGTGATGCACGTGACCAAGCTCGCGGTTTACGGCGGGACTTCGGTTTTGACCGCGGCCGGCGCCGAGATCGGGCTCCTTCTCGGCGGCGTCATGATCCTCGGCTCGTTCGCGGGAAAAAGGATACTGGACCGCGTGCCGGAAAAAATCTTTCTTTGGCTCGTCGAGGCCGCGCTCTTGATCGCCGGCCTCAATTTCCTCCTGCGCGGCTAGGCGCCGGCAAAAATTTTACCGCCGGGGGGTAAAGTCCCCGGTTGTTTTTTTTCTCCGGCGGATTAGCATGAAATTATCAACTTATCCTGAA
>DASWFA010000431.1:0-4678 GCA_036394475.1 Binatia bacterium | reverse complement strand
GGCGCTCGCGCCGGAAAGCCCGGTGACGCTCGCGATCCGCCCCGAGCACGTCCGGCTCGAGGCGTCCGGCTCTTCCCTCGCGTCGCTCGCCGGAGTCGTCGCGAGCAAAAATTACCTCGGCGACGCCGCCTTGCTGGAAGTCCAGGTCAACGGCGTCATGCTTCTGTCCAAGCTCCCCGGCGATTCGGAATTCGCCGTCGGGCAAAAAATCGCCGTTATCTTACCGCCGGACCGGTGGCGCGTATTCTCCGAATAAATCCCGGCGCGGCCTCGGCACGCGAGTTTTCGGGCGCGGCCGATAGATCAGCGCCATGAGTCGAACTTTTTCTTATCGGACGTCCGCACCCTCTCCCTCGCGCTCCTCGGCCTTCGGAGCGGAGGCCGTTGCCCGCTCGAAGAGCCCGTGCCTCCGATAACAGGCGCTTGGAATAAGCAGCCACCCATTGCGCGGGCTTGGAGAGCGAAAGGCGGCTTCCGCGTAACGTTGTTTTTTCGCGCCAATCTTGCACTAGAGCGAAGACTATGAGATAGGACAAAACATTATGAGCACCGATTCAGAATTAAAAAACTTCAAACGCCGTCCCGTCGAGCACCTCCTGCAAGCGCGCTCACTCGCGCTGGTCGGCGCTTCGCCCAAGGGGCGCTGGCCGATGGGCATCTACCGCAATCTCAAAAAGGCGGGATACAAAGGCAAGCTGTTTCTCGTCAATCCCAATTACAAAGAGATCGCGGAGGATCCCTGCTATCCGAACATCGCGGCGCTGCCCGAGGTGCCGGAACATCTCCTGATGCTGATCCCGACCAAGGCGGTGCTCGGCACGCTGGAGGAAGCCGCCAAGCTCGGCACCAAGGCGGCGACGATCTATTCCGCCGGTTTCGGCGAGGGCGACGATCCCGAAGGCAGGAAGCGCGGCCAGGCGCTGCGCGAGCTGTGCGACCGCACGGGGCTGGTCGCCTGCGGCCCCAACTGCATGGGCTCGTTCTCACTCCCCGAAGGGCTGTGGAGCTTTCCGACCGCCGTGCCGCTGTTGAAAAAAGGTCCGGTCGGCTTGATCTTCCAGAGCGGCGGCTCGCTCGGCAACTGGATCAAAGGCGCGTCGGAGCGCGGCATCGGCTTCAGCTACGCGGTCTCCAGCGGCAACGAGACCAGCCTGGACCTGGTCGATTATCTGTCTTTTCTCGTCGACGATCCCGAGACCAGGCTCATCGCGCTCATGGTCGAAGGCATCCGGCGGCCGCAGGAATTCATGCGCGTTGCGGCCCAGGCGTTGGCGAAAAACAAGCCGCTCCTCGTCATCAAGCTGGGGCGCTCGGAGATGGGCAAGCGCCAGGCGATCTCCCACACCGGCGCGCTGGCCGGCTCGGACGAAGTGTTCGACGCGGTCTGCCGCCGGCTCGGCCTGGTGCGCTGCCCGACGCTGGAAGACCTGACCGAGACGACGCTCGCGTTTCTTCCCGGCAGGATTCCGCGCGGCAGCCGCGCGGCGATCGTCGTCAACTCGGGCGGCATGAAAGGGCTCCTCTGCGATCACATCGAGGAGCTGGGCAGCGATCTTGCGCAGCTCGGCGAAGCGACGCGGCAGGCGGTGCGGCCGCTGATCCCGGCGGAGCTCGCGGTGGAAAATCCGCTCGAGTGCGGCGTGGCCGGCTTCGGCGACGAGGAAGGCTTCATCAAGATCGTCAAGCTCCACGCGGACGACGACAGCGCCGACCTGCTGGCGATCCACGGCGAGCTGCCGCGCTTCCCGGAGAAGCGGGAGGCGACGCTGTTCAAGAACCTGAACGCGGCGACGCCGAAGCCGATCGTCGCTTTCGCGCGCTCGACCTACAGCCTGACCGACGAGAGCCGCGCGTTCCAGGACGACGCGGGCATTCCGTTTTTGCAGGGCATCAAGCCGACGCTGCGCGCGCTCGCCGGCCTCGGCGCCTACGGCAAGCGGCGCGGCGCCGCGGCCGCGCCGCTCCCGGCCGCGATCGGCAGGGCGGAGGATCTCGCCGGCGCCAATCTCGACGCGCTGCTGCAGCGGCACGGCATCGGCCTGCCGCGCCAGGCGCTCGCCGCGTCCGCCGCCGAGGCGGCGGAAAAAGCCGGGAAGATCGGCTTCCCGGTGGCGCTGAAGCTCGTCGCGCCGGAGATCGTGCACAAAACGGAGTCCGGCGCGGTCGCGCTGGGGCTCCGGAGCGCGGCGGAAGTCGAGGCCAGGGGAAAAGAGCTGCTGGCTAAAACAGCCGGCAAGGCGCATCTCCTGGTTCAAGAAATGGTTCAGGGAACCGAGGTCCTCCTCGGCGCGCGGACCGATCCGCAGTACGGGCCGTTTTTGATGGTCGGCCTAGGCGGCATCTTCGTCGAAGTCTTGAAAGACGTGGCGCTCCGGCTCTTGCCCGTGAGCCAGGCCGAGGCGATGGAAATGCTGCAAGATCTCCGCGGCTACCGGATACTCACAGGCGTGCGCGGCCAGCCGCCGCGGGATATCCAGGCGCTGGCGCGCGCCATGACCGGCCTGTCCGATCTGTTCGCCGCGCATCGGGAGTTTGTATCCGATTTCGAGATCAACCCGCTGATGGTCCGGGCGGAAGGACAGGGCGCGGCGGCGGTGGACGTGCGGGTGGTTAAAAAATAAACTCGGTAGATAGGCCTAATTCCTGAGCTTCTTCAAAAACCCCTCGTCCTCCACCGCTTTGACGAGGCTCGTGTCGACGAACGACGCCGGATCGGCCTTGGCGACCGCCGGCTGCGTGCGCCCGGCCTCGGAGATGTACGTTTTCATCCCATCCACCGTCGGGTAGGGCAGATCCGGTATCGCGCCCTTTAAATAATTATAGGCCGTCTCGAGCGTGGTCGGATCGGTCTTTACGTATTTTTTCAAGACCGCGATCGTCTGCGGCTTCTGGGTCTTGAAATAGTGGATCGCCTCCACGGCGGCGCGGCCGAAGCGCACCATGGCGTCGCGCTTCTCGCGCAGGATTTTCTCGCTGGTGATGAGGCCCGCGTGCGGATAGGGAATGCGCTTGCCGGCCATATCCACCAGGACCTTGAACCCCAGCTTTTCCGCTTCCTCGCGCTCGGTCGAGCTGACCACGGTGAACTGAGTCTGGTTCTGCTTCATGGTGAGCACGCGGAGGTTCGTCGCGCCGACCACGCGCAGGTTGACGTCCTTGTCCGGATCGAGCCCGACGCTTCTCAAGCCGAGGCGCATGGCGAAGTCGGCGGAGGTCGCCGCCGAGTGGTTGGCGCCGAGCTTGCCCTTTAAATCTTCGACGCTTTTGATTCCCGGCACGGCGACGAGATAGTAGGGTAGGAACACTTCGAAGCCCATCACCATCGTGACGTCGGCGCCGCGCAGCTTGGCGTTCACCACCGCCGGTCCCGTGCCCGCGACGACCTGCAGCTCGCTCGCGAACAGCGCCATCAGCGCCTTGGGCGTGCCTTCGATATAGATCACGTTGACGTCCAGACCGTGCTTCTTGTAAATGCCCGCCTCCTTGGCGACCCAGAGCACGGACGACGAGCTGGCGTTGGGCGAAATATAGGCCAGGTTCAGCCGCTCCTGAGCGGGGGCGAGGCCGGCGCAGAGTAGAATCCCGGCCGCTAGCGTATAGGCGAGTGGGCGCATGGCTTTCTCCGTCGGTTATTTTTCCGTCACGAGCTTGTCTTCCAGCTCGTTCCGGTCGTCCGGCGCGCGCGGAAAATGCGCCGCCAGAATCCTGCCGCATTCTTCTATCGCGGCGACGAACGCCGCGCAACCGTCGTTCGACTTCAAGCCGGTCGTGATGATGGCGACGATCCCGTCCCAGGTGCCCGGCGGCACTTTCTCATTGATGCCGCGGTCGGCGAGCACCTCGACGCGCCGCTCGAAGAGCGAGGCTAAGATCAAAATGCCCGTGTGCGCCTGGGTATAATGGAGACCGTGCGCCGTGAACGCCGCGAGGCACCGGACGTGGACCGCTTCGGCGATGCGCGTCTGGGGGACGAGCCGGCGCTTGACCGCGGGGACATAGCTGAGCAATAGGCCGAACGCGGCGCCGCAGAGCGGCCAGGCCAGCTCGGCGCGCGCAAGCCCCCAGGGGTCGCCCCAGACGAACGCCGCGGCCGAGCCGAGGAGTATTCCCGTGATCAGGCAGGTGACACCGGCTTCGGCGTAGTTGTCGCTCGCGCCGACGATCATGGGAACGATTTCCCCCGACGTCCGGCTTTCCGCGGCCGCGACCGACCGGCGAATCCGTTCCTGTTCTTCCGCGGTGAAATGTTTGTCCGGATTCACTTTATTCACCAGCTCCCCGACGCGCCGCCGCCGCCGAAGCCGCCGCCCCCGCCGCTGAAGCCTCCTCCGCCCCCTCCACCGCCGAAACCCCCGCCGCCGCCGAAACCGCCGCCGAAAAAGCCGCCGGGGCCGTAATATCCGCGCCGCCCGCGCGTGCTCCAGATGCCCTGTCGGCGGCTCCCGCTCAGCGCCGACACGAGAAAAAAGCCGAGCAGCAATAAAGGCAGTATCAGCGCCGCGGGAAAACCCGATCGGGAAGCCGGCTTTCTCCGCTGCGCCTCGGGGAGCGGCTCGCCGCTCGCGACTTTTATCATGGCGTCGACGCCGGCCTCGATGCCGCCGGGGAAGTCGCCGGCCTTAAAGCGCGGCACGATGACTTCCTGGATGATCCGGTTGGCGATGGCGTCGGGCAGCAC